>JBGSVX010000603.1:0-2355 GCA_041752795.1 Terrimicrobiaceae bacterium | reverse complement strand
TACCTATCCCGCTGTGTGTTTGGTATTGGGACAAAATGCGCGACGTGAGTCCAAAGGAAATCCAAAGGGAATTTCGGAATCATCGACATTCAGCCGCAATGGACCCGGTCAGATAACCAAAACCGCCGCCGCCATCGGACTCGCCCTCGCTTTGGGTCGCAGCGACACTACCGGGGCGTTTTCCCAGTGATCCGTCTCACAGGGTCAGTCGGCCTTCATCCAAATCGATGAATTCAAACATCGTCTGAACGGTATCGGCTGGAAGACCAAGTTCCTCAAGTCTCATGGCCAAAAAGGGTTGCCCGGAGTCTCTCCATGCCCGTTTGAGCATGAATCCATTCCACACTTCGATTTCCTGCTCGTCAGGCTTGCGTCCGGACTGGAAGGCCCATGCCAGAATTTCTTCGTCTGTTCCGCCTTTCAAGGTTTCCGCCTCAAGGTTGGCATAGTCGATGCGGAGAAAGTGACAACACCTCCAATCAAAACTGCCCTTCACGTTTCCGCGTTTTTCGTCCCATGCCATGGGAAGTTTCCCGGCTGAGGCCAGGCGGATTTTATCAAGCATGCGGCCAAAATAAACGATGCCCCCGACTTCGTCGGAAGGGCTGCGGAGACCGGGGATGAGTGTTGGGTATGGTAATGGCATGACTCCAAGAAAACTGGAAATGGCGAACAAAGCAAGGGCAGGCGCATCACGGCCCTCCTGAAAACGATGAAGGATGGGGCTCGTGGGCACTCTCAAGACTTTGGATTGACGAGTTATTCCAGATCGAGCGCTTCTTTGATTTTGAGCGCGGCGTAGGCATCATTCGCCGCGTATAAAAGCTGTTTGGACGTGAGATGCTCGGCTGCCCAATTGCTGGTTGTGATGGTTTTTGATTTTGGAAAATTGCGGTGCAGGATGGCTCCCATTGCGGCCCGCACGCCGACTTGTCCGCGGTAGCCGCGTTTTTTGAAGACATGGTCCAAATCGAGAACGGCTCTCGCCGTGATTCCGAAACGGTTTTTGATTTGGCCGTGATCGTTTCTGAGTCCAAAACCAACTTTTAACACGTCTTCGGAGTGGATCAGTTCGGCCACAACATGTTCGCATTCTTTGTGACACAGTTGAAAAATGTAGGCCCGGTCATTCAGGGCAAACTGAACCACGTGGGGGCCAGTGGATTTTTCGCCGACTTTGAAAGTTGGCTTGGCCTCGGTATCAAATCCCGCGATTCCGGCTTTGAGGATTTTTGCCGCGGCGGATTTGCATTCGGAGCGGGATTGCGGAACGTGAATCCGGTTCAGAGGCAGACCGACAAATGGCTCCAGAAGACTCGTCTCTGCCTTGGTTGGGGCCACTGGGTTGGCGGGCAACCGGGATTTTTTCTGCGGTGGTTTGGGTTTGCCAAACACCATGGCAATGGAACGGGAGATCCATGAGGAGGGCTTTTTTGGAGAGTGATCGGGGGGCATGAAAAATGGGAGTGGAGATCATGCTATTCCAACGCACCACGGTCATGCAAGCGCACCAGGGCAAACGCATTAAAGTTCCCCCGCGGGACTCGCTGATTCAGGGAGCAGGCGTCCCACCTGGGGATGGCGGGCGCTTGCGTGCGGAAGTCTGTCTCCAAACGGGCGGAAGCTCGATAATCGAACGGTTTTTAATGCGTTTGCCCTGGCCCCCCCATTCCATGGTAGGGATGGCTTGCCGAGCCGTCCGTCGTTTTGACCTGTTTCGATGCGGATATGGTATTAAATTGCCATGAAACGAATCCGGCTTATCCCTCGCAATTTTTCTGATTGCGTGGAAGTTGGGCGGTCGTAAAAAATTATGCCTCATTCTGATTCAAAGCAGCAGGCGGCTGACTCTTCCCGGACCATTTGGATATTGGGGGATCAACTGACCCATGATCATTCGGCTCTTTCGAAGGCCTATCCGGGGACGGACAGGGTTTTGATGATTGAGTCGCGGGCGAGGGGAGCCCACATCACCTATCACAAGGTGAAGTTGGCAATGATTTATTCCGCTATGCGGCATTTTGCAGAGGAGCTTCGGGAAAAGGGGTGGACGGTGGATTATCACTTTCTTTCTGAGACATCGGATTTTTTGGAAGGTCTCACCCACCACCTGCAGTTCCATCAGCCCGCCAAACTGTTGCTGATGGAGCCAAACAGTTTCCTTGAGCGGGAGGCCGTGGACAAACTTTCCAGAAAGCTGGGTTTTTCCGTCGAGTATTTCCCTCCGGTGCAATTCCTGAGGTCCAGGGAAGATTTTTTGTCATGGGCCAGCGGCAAAAAGCGCCTGCTCATGGAAACCCATTACCGGGAGATGCGGAAAAGGCTCAATGTTTTGGTGGACTCCTCCGGGGAGCC
>JBGSVX010000602.1:0-2092 GCA_041752795.1 Terrimicrobiaceae bacterium | reverse complement strand
CGGGCGCAACTGGGCTGGTGCTAAGGCCACATTTTTTGGAGAGGGCACTCCGGAGACCGTGATTGCTGGGCCGGCGGAGTGTTGCTCCCCAAAACATCGCACGTCGACCTTGCAAAGTTTGGCCAGCTCGCGGCTCAGATAATCGACGTGCACGCCCGCTCCGCCATAGATGTGCGGTGGGTATTCGTTGGTGAGGAAGAGAACTTTCACCCGCTGAGCCTATCAGTCACCAGCCATTCGGCAAGCCGGACGAATATATCTTTGAAAACAAGAATTCCCGATCGGTAATGGTTCAAGCCCGTCCGATGCTTGTGTAATCAAACCCGAAGCTTCGAACCGTCTCAGGATCCAGCAGGTTGCGACCGTCAAAAATCAGTGGTGTGTGCATGGCGGCTTTCACGTCGTCCAAGTCCACAGCACGGAATTCATTCCACTCTGTGGCGATGACCAACGCATCGGCGTCCTTCACGGCTTCCATGGGCGAATCCACCATAGTGGCTCCTTCCACCAATTTGAACTCGCGGGCCTTTTCCATGCCCTTGGGATCATAGACCGTAACAAGAGCCTTCTCTGCAAGGAGGTCGCGGACAAGATCCACGGCAACAGAGGAGCGCACGTCGTCGGTGTCCGGCTTGAAGGTCAGTCCCCACACGGCAATGCGTTTGTCGCGAAGAACCCAGAGTTTCTCACGGAGTTTGGCGATAAAACGGTCGCGCTGATTTGCATTGATGCGCTGAACCTCTTTGAGGAGGTTGAACGGCACGCCGAGTTGATCGCTGATTGCGATAAAGGCGGCAATGTCCTTCGGGAAACAGGATCCGCCGTAGCCGATGCCGGCATTCAGGAAATTCCGTCCGATGCGTTTGTCGGAACCAATGCCCGCGGCAACCTTTTCCACATCGGCTCCACTGGCTTCACAAATTTGGGCGACGGCATTGATATACGAAATTTTGAGCGCAAGAAATGAGTTCGCCGCATGTTTGATCAACTCGGCCGAATTGATGTCGGTCACAATCACCGGAACAAGGAAGGGCTCGTAGATTTTTTGCATGAGCGCAACCGCTCGCTCGCTGTTTCCGCCGACCACGATGCGATCTGGCTTCATGAGATCGGGAACCGCACAGCCCTCGCGCAAAAATTCCGGATTGCTCACCACGTCAAAATCCGCGCCGGTTTTGTTGTAGCGCCGGATGGTGTCAGCGACCTTCTCTCCGGTTTTTACCGGCACGGTGCTTTTGTCCACGATCACCCGGTATTGGTCTTGTTTGAGCACGGCGGCAATTTCGCGGGCCACTTTTTCGATGTAGGAAAGGTCCACGCTTCCATCGGGCTGAGGAGGAGTCGGTACCGCAATAAAAATCACTTCCGATCCATCAACGCCCTCCTCTGTGCTGGTCGTGAAATGCAGACGCTTCGCGGCCACGTTTTTGTGGACCAGATCTTCCAGACCGGGTTCGTAAATGGGAATCGCGCCGCTGCGGAGCATGTCAACTTTTCGTTGATCGTTGTCCACACAAATGACGTTATGGCCGACCTCGGCAAAACACGCGCCACTAACCAATCCGACATATCCGGAGCCAATAATACAGAGTTTCATAGGGTTTTAATAACAGGAGACCTCCGGAAACCCGGAGGAGGTTTGATTTATTAATTGCTGGCACCAGGCTCGATCGGCGATGTGGCCTGATCGAATTGGATGGGCAGCGTGACTTGGGGAGCATCTTTGAGGGTCAGCACAAAGAGAATGCCAAGATCGTTGTCTCCGCCTTCATTGTCACGAAACTGGGCACCAAAGGAGGCGACCCAAGCCGACAAATCGCGGTGCACCATGTAGCGCTGATATTGCAGCGTCTGGGAAACGTATTCGTATTGTTCGTAAAGGCTGACCGCCCAATGTTCGTTAATGCGATAGTAGGCCGAAAAGTCGATCTGGCTGTTGTCTGAAAAAAACTCATTTCCATCGATGTAGCGGTTTCCGATGCTGAAGTTGAAGTCCCGGGTGGGCATGAAAAAGAAGCTGGTTCCGAGTTCCGTGAACCCTTCCTGGTCCAGAGGGATCTGGGAGGTTACATCGATGGAGAACCAACTCACC
>JBGSVX010000601.1:0-2560 GCA_041752795.1 Terrimicrobiaceae bacterium | reverse complement strand
GGGCATCGCACTTTTGCTCACGCTCTCAGCGGTGATGGCCACCGCCTGCGGGTCCCTCATTTTTGGAAGCCTGAATGTTGTCGCTATCGGTTTTTGTTCGATCCTGTTCGGCTTGGGGGATGATTTCAGCTTGTTGATCTGTCAGCGTTACTACCAGGCCGCAGCCGGGGGACTGGATCGCCGCGCTGCTCTTGTGGAAGCCCTCTCCAAAGCGGGGCCGGGCATTTTGTGGGTTGCGCTGACCACAGCCGCCGGGTTCCTTGCCCTGTGTTTTGCGGGCTCACCGGGGTTCCGTCAGTTGGGAGCACTCGTTGCGATCGGCGTGGTGCTTGCCACGCTGATTATGCTGGCCGCACTGCCACTATTTCTGAGGGGGAAAATGCATGGAGCGGTGAATGATTCCGGATTTTTGCGGTATGCAGAATTCTGCCTGCGGTCTCCGGGCCGTTTGTTTGCGGCAGGTGGGATACTTAGTTTGGTGGTCATTGTGCTTGCCGTCTCTGCTTGGCGTCCAATCCATTTTGATTTGACACCGGCTTCACTTGAGCCAACCCGAACTCCCGCGGCGAGAGCCCTTGCGCTCATGATGTCCAAATTTCCCGACTCGTTTGAACCGGTCATTGCCGTCATCAAAGACCCCACTCCTGCGAAATTGAGACAGCTCGATGTGGCACTGGAGAAAATCAAAACCGAGGAGCTCGCAACAAGCTTCTCCTCCCCCACTCCGCTTGTTCTCGACCCTGAGACCATGGCAAAAAACCGGGACTTCCTGAAGTCGGCGGGTATCACCCAAGCGGTCATGGCTTTTGAGGCCCAATTGGAAAAGCTTGGGCTGGAGCCCCGGCGTTTTGAACCAACCCGGGCACTTTTGCAAGAGTTGCAGGAGCCTGCACCCCGTGATGAATGGGGGGACTTTCTTTCAAAAAAATCTCCGTGGTGGTTTTTAACTGACCGCATGGTTGCGCCCGGGGGACAACTTGCAGCCGCACAGATCCGGACGCCTCCCGGCATCACCGTGGATCAGCGATTGCAATTGTCGAAAATTTTGAATTCAGTGCCTGGGGTTGCGGTCACGGGCTGGAGCCAAACCCTCGCAAGCCTGGTTCCATGGGCCCGGAACGAACTCCTGACCTTTGGAAGCCTCGTGATGGGCATCATTGCGGTCATTCTGTTTTTTGTTTATCGCGACGCACGACAGTGGGCACTCCACCTGTTTGCAACTGCCGCCTCGCTGGCACTCGCAGCGACCCTGCTAAAAATATTCCATGTCCGGATCAACATTCTGAACGTGCTGGCACTGCCTCTGATTCTTGGGGTGGGCGTCGATTATGGTACGCACATTATTCTGGCCGTCAAAGAATCCGGACGGGACGCGTTGGGAAGTGTGTTGAAGCCGGTATTAATCAGCGGTCTAACCACGGTCTGCGGGTTTGGGGCTTTGGTGTTTGCGGCCAACCCGGCCCTTTCAGGGCTTGGGGCAGTATGTGCCGTAGGAGTTGCGAGCTGTCTGGTCATGGCATTTTTTGTGGTGGCACCGGGTGCCTGCCTGATCACACGGCTTGCAGCGGGAAACCGAGCACGGTAATAAGCAGGCATGATCAGATCATTTCTCCATGTTGTTGTTTTGCTGGTTTTGGCTGCCGTCACTGCCTTTGCCGATCCGGCGGTTGCGACCGCACAACAAAAACTCAAAAAGATGGGATATTATCAGGGCACCATCGATGGCGAATACGGGAGCCAGACCGCTGCCGCGATCCGACGCTATCAACTGGCTGAGAATCTTCGGGTCACCGGCGACCTCACGCCTCAAACCATGGACCGCCTCGGAATCAACCCGCCTCCCGCCGCACCAAGAAATACCCCACAGCCCGCCCCGCGAAACACGCAACAACGCCCTCGCCCGGTGGCCACGCCGGTTCCCGAATATGTGGCCCTTGCTGCGATCTTCAAGGGAGGCCCCTTCATCAGCGCCGGCCCCGAACTGCAAATCGCCACCATCCGTCAGGCTCAAAAAAACTTGCGCCTTCTCGGCTACTACAATGGCCCGATTGATGGCAACCCGAGCAGTTCATTGGTCAGAGCATTAAAAGCCTGGCAACAGAGCGCAGGGTTTCGTCAGAGCGGACGCTTCGATGAAAATACCCTCAAGGGTTTGAACATCATGCCCAATTGAGCGGAGATCCTAAAAGCTCAAACATGCGAATCCGGCCCGGGACATTGGTTTCCGTGGTTTCGTGGGCGGTGCTTGGCATTGTCCTGCTCATCGCTGCGGGAGCCCGCGCGAACATCCCTCCATTTCCACTGGCCGAGTATGACACGTGGGGCTGGCTTGGCGCGGCAACCGGGTGGCTCGGAGGCGATGGCTTTCATGAAACCTTTGAGCGCGAATGGTTGTACGGCGCGTTTCTTGCCGGGGTCCTGCAATGGTCGGGTTCATTTTCCGGAATCCTGATTGTGCAGCAGGCTCTTGGGTTGGTTGGTGGAGTTCTGGCATTTTTGACATGGCGGATATGGGCTGCGCTGTTCGTCGGAACCTGGTGGGTCGAAGCTGGTGTCTCCG
>JBGSVX010000600.1:0-2654 GCA_041752795.1 Terrimicrobiaceae bacterium | reverse complement strand
GTGAGGAGGCCGACGATGCCGAGGACCATGGCTGCGAGAGCGACAGGGTCCTTCTTTTTGATGTTTCTGGGAATCGGCGAGGAACTCAAAAAATTGGCAGGCCTTGCGGATTGATTGGCCATTTGAATGGCAGGAGCCGCGCTGGCCGGGAGTGGCTGGGCATCCGTGAGAAGGATGCCATCCGTGAGAAACATGGCATTGATGGCTCCGAACCGGATCTCATCATTCGGATTCAGAACGGCATCTGTGATTTGTTCTCCATTGACGAAGGTGCCATTGGTGGAATTGAGGTCATGGAGGTGAAAAATGGTTCCATCGCTGACGATTTCGGCGTGGTGACTTGAGACCGAGATATCGTCAATTTGGAGGGAATTGTCCTCGACGCGACCGATGGTTGTTTTCTCATCGGTGAGTTCGTAGTGGGGCTGGGAGTCCTCGGAGAGGATAAGCTGGAGCTTGGCCATGGATGGATTCTAACCTTTTGCGCGCGCGGCATCAACCTCTTTGGCGAACTCTTCGAAAAAATACGCAGCGTCGTGGGGGCCGGGGCTGGCTTCGGGGTGGTATTGAACGCTGAATGCCGGGAGCGTTTTGTGCCGCAAGCCGGCCACGGTGCCATCATTGAGATTGGTGTGGGTCACTTCGACCTCGGGAGGAAGAGATGTTGCATCAACTGCGTATCCGTGGTTTTGCGATGTGACCGCAATTTTTCCAGAGCGAAGGTCTTTGACCGGATGGTTGGCCCCGCGGTGACCGAATTTGAGTTTGAACGTGCTTCCGCCGAGGGCGAGCGCAAGGATCTGGTGACCGAGGCAGATTCCGAAAATCGGAACTTTCCCGACGAGGTGTTTGACATTCTCGCGGGCATAGCCGAGCGCGGCAGGATCGCCGGGGCCATTGGAAAGAAAAATACCCTCGGGATTTTTGGCCAGCACTTCAGAGGCCGGGGTCGTCGCAGGGACCACCTCCACTTCAAAGCCTGCTCCCCGGAGAGAACGCAGAATGTTGTTTTTCATTCCAAAATCGTAGGCAACGATTCGCCGGGTCATCGGCTTTGCCGGCTCAAACACATTGCCCTGTTCGTCGGTGTGACGTCCGGTCATGCGAGGATCCATTGGCACCCAGGTTGCGCTTTTGGATCCATCACGATCCCAATCGAAAGGTTTCTCCGGTGTGACTTCCTTCACAAAATCCACGCCATCGTATTGGGCTCCCCGGGCACGTGCCACGGCAGCGGCTTCTCCTTCGGAGGCCGGAGCAATGCAGGCGCGCATGGCTCCCGATGTGCGTAGTTTTTTGGTGAGTGTTCGGGTGTCAATACCCTGAATTCCGGTGATGCCATGTTCGGCCATCCAATCGGCAAGCGAATGCGAAGCTCTCCAGTTGCTGACAACCGGACTGAGCTCTTCAATAACAAACCCGCGCACTTGCGGCCCCGGGCTTTCGACGTCGAGGGAATTGATGCCCGTATTGCCAATGAGGGGATAGGTCATTGCGACAATCTGACCGCGGTAAGACGGATCGGTCAGAATTTCCTGATATCCGGTCATGGACGTATTAAAACAAATTTCTCCCTCACTTGGCGGGGGAGCGCCAAATGATTCGCCGTGGTAAATGGTTCCGTCCTCCAGTGCCAGCAATGCCTTCATCGTGCGCACACACTAGCCGAGACCATGGGGTCCTCCGCAAGCCCTGAGATTTTTGTGAGGAGATCGGGGAGTTGGGCAAGACCCGTGATGGTCGCTGTTGGTTCAACCTCGGCGTGTTCTTCGGAGCCGGGAACTCGAATCCAAATGGAGAGGATTCCCGCATTTCTGGCACCGGCAATATCCCGTTCGAGGCTGTTGCCAACCATGACCGCTTCCGAGGCTTCAACTCCCAGTTCTGCAAGCAATTTGTGAAAAATTTCCGGCTTGGGCTTCCCGATTCCATGTTCGCCTGAGACCGCCACGGCATCAAAGAGGCGACCCAACCCGCTCGCAGCAATTTTTTCACGTTGCAAATCAGGAGCCCCATTCGTGAGGAGGGCAATTTTGTAGGTGGCCTTCAGCCGGACCACGGTCTCCAAGGCATCGGGCAGCAACCTTTGAAGTTTGCGGCGGGTTGTTTCAAAATGGCGGGCCAACTCTTCGGCTCCTTCGGAATCTTCCAAAAGCTGCTCGCGAAGGGCCGCATCAAAAACCTGCTCACGATAAACATGGGACCATTCCCGCAAGGCGGTGAGTTCAGGGCTTGTTCCTTCGAATTTTCCCCACAGGCATTCAAAGGCGCTGATTCCTATTGAGCGGCAGTAGGCATGGCAGGGCCCGTCGGCCCACATCCGTTTGGCCTCGGCCACCGCAACCCGCAAGAATCGCCTCGCGTCCGCACCATGCGCGGTCGCAGCGCCTTCAGCGGTAGAAACAAGCGCCTCCTGAGAGACAACCTCGTCAACAATCAGTGTGTCATCCAAATCAAAAATAACGGCCCGGATTGGCATAGGCCTCACAGGTGAGCCGAACCGGCGGGAGATGGCAACGGGGAAATTTCATTTGCATGGAAAATCCTCTGGCCAACCTGAGGGAGATGGGTGACTTTTGAAGTTCTGATGCCCAGATTTCGAACTGTTATTCCCTGCCGCATTCCGATGGCATTCCGGCGGATGCCTTTGTGCG
>JBGSVX010000599.1:0-2937 GCA_041752795.1 Terrimicrobiaceae bacterium | reverse complement strand
AGTTTTGAGAAAACGGTGTTAAAGAGAGGAGTTTCCAGGCATTGCGGGCAATCACGATTTCTTCGTTCGTGGTAATGACCCGCACTTCGATTTTGGATGTGGGTTTGGAGATAATTCCTTCGGTGGCAAGAGTCGCGGCATTGGCGGCGGGGTCTAGTTCCAGACCGATAAATTCCAGGTTGGCGCAGATACGAGCGCGGAGGGCATGGTCATTTTCGCCGATTCCGGCAGTAAAAATCAGGCAGTCCAAGCCGCCGAGTTCGAGCAAGAACTGACCCAAAAACTTACGGATGGCAGCGACAAAAACGTCGATCGCAATGGCGGCGTCCTGATTTCCAGATTGAGCCGCGTCGCGCAAATCCCGCATATCGCCTGAGGAAAGACCGGACATGCCTTTCAGCCCGGAATTCGTGGCGAGGATTTTCTCGACATGATCCCACCCGAGGCCCAGATCGCGGGCCAGATAGAGCATCGCAAAACAATCAAAGTCTCCAACCCGGTTGTTTTGCGGGAGCCCGCTCTGAGCGGTCATTCCCCAACTGGAATTGATTGCGACTCCATCTTTGACTGCGGCCATGGAAGAACTGCCACCGAGGTGACAGGACACCAAACGAAGGGACGCGGATCCTTTGATTTCCGCGCAGCGTTCGGTCACAAAGCGGTGACTTGCTCCATGAAATCCATAGCGCGAAATCCCGTGCTTTTGTTCCCATTCGAGCGGAATGGGAAACCGCCGGTTGTGGACCGGCACGTGATCATAGAATGCGGTCTCAAAAGTGCCGATACACGGGAGCTCCGGGTAGAGCTGATTAAACTGCCGGACTCCTGCAATGTAAGGCGGGTTGTGAGCCGGAAGGAGGGTATTCAGTTCCTCCATGGCTTTCAAAACCCGCTCGTCCATATGCTGGGTTCCGGAAATCCCTCGCGCCATCACGGGCTTGAATCCCACGGCGGCCAGAGTTCCAAAACCACCGAGAGCCTCTTCCACCATTTTGATGGCGGCTCCATGATCCGGCAAGGGTTTCTCACCGGAGACCGGAGCAGCATCCCCAACCTGAATCTTGTAGGTCGAAGCCTCAGAACCAATCCTCTCAAATCCCCCCCGGGCAAGCACACGCTCGCCTGGCATCTCAAACAAGCGAAACTTGAATGAGGTGCTGCCAATGTTGGCAACAAGGATTTGGTTTTTGGTCATTTATCCGAAGTCTTCAGTTTACAGTTTACACTTTTCAGAGCTCCGCTTTCCGGTCTCCGCTTTCCGACTTTATTTCGTTGCGGCCGCCTTGGTGATTCCAAGGAATTTGCCGAGGACTCCGAGGTCGTCATGCGGACGTGGAATCACGTGCACGGCGACCACTTCGCCGATGGAACTGGCGGAGGTTGCTCCGGCTTCCACAGAGGCTTTCACGGCGGCGACATCCCCACGGATGAACACACACACATTGCCCGAGCCGATTTTTTCCCAGCCCACAAGTTCCACGTTTGCTGCTTTGAGCATCGCATCCGTCGCTTCAAATTGCGACACGAGCCCCTTGGTTTCGATCATTCCTAATGCTTGTCCTGCCATATGTTTGGTTGGTTGTGCCTGGTTTGTTGTAAAAACTCAGGCGATGAAAAATTTGAGGAGTTCGGGAGCCGGGCGGGCGATCACATGGGAGGCATTGAGATTTCCGACACGGGTCGCGGTTTCACGTCCGGCATCAACAGCCGCTTTGACACTGCCGACGTCCCCGCGGACGATGGTTGTGATCAGCGATCCGCCGATTGGGATGGATTTGATGATTTCGACGTTGGCGGCTTTGACCATGGCATCGCTGGCCTCGACCAGTCCCACGTATCCGCGCGTCTCGATTAGTCCGATTGCTTCGTTCATTTGGTGTGTTTGTTTGTTGGTTTGGTTGGAGAAAAATTATTTGAGGATCTCGACCTTGGTCGCATTGTCCAAATTGCAGCCATTGGCCTCGTCGGTATCGATATGGACTTCGAGCTTGAAGGTGGGGTCCACCCGCACAATCAATTCATCAAGGCGTGTGGAGCAGGCAGGAGACGTCACATTCAAGGTGACCCGGTCCAAATGTTTGACCCCATAAAGCGCGGCGTCTTCAGGCGACATGTGAACATGCCGCGCGGCTCGAATGACCCCATTCTTCATTTCCAGCATGCCTTTCGGCCCCATCACATAAGCCCCCGGCGTGCCTTCAATGTCCCCGGACATCTTCACCGGGAGATCAATCCCGAGTTGAATGGAATCAGTAAATGCCAACTCAATCTGGGTCAGATTCCGGCAAGGTCCCAAAATCCGCAAATTCGGAATGATCCGCTTGCGCGGGCCAATCAGCGTCACCGTCTGCTGCGATGCAAACTGATCTTTCTGATACAGCCACTTGTGCACGGTGAGCTCTGCTCCTTTTCCAAAAAGCACTTCCAAGTTCTCAGGCGAAATGTGCATGTGCCGCGCAGAACTGTTCACCACCAATTCCGGCATCACCGGACGCGACATGGAGGAAATTCCCATCTGACGCATCAACGCTTCGCGCACAAGAGATTCAACGCGGGAACGATCTGGAGCAAGGGGAGATGACATGCAGGGAAGTGGGAAAATTCGTTTAACGATTGAAAGCAATCATAAAACTCCGTGTGTGGTCAAGCGGAAATCAGAAAAAAGTTTGGGAAATTGGCTTTATGAGCGTTTTTTTGCCTATCCCAACCAGAAACGGTGCTGATCTCAACCATTCCTCAAGGCTTACCTTGCCCGGGGAAAGAACTCACGGGTGTGATCAGGAGGGCGCATTGACCTCAAAGTTGGTGAGATGAAGCCGGGCGATGGCAATTCCCCGCTCGCCTGCCACGGAGTAAAGCAAAAAGGTGCGCTCCTCTTCATGATAAAATGCCGGATCACGAAGCTGATTTGCTGGTTCGTGAATTGGGCCGGATCGT
>JBGSVX010000598.1:0-4053 GCA_041752795.1 Terrimicrobiaceae bacterium | reverse complement strand
GTCAGGTCAAACGCCTCTTTGATCCCGCGAATATTTTCAATCCCGGCAAAATTATCGACACCCCGCCGATGGACGAGTTCCACCGCTACGGACCGGGTCACCCCACGCCGACCTATGAGACCATTTTTGATTTCAGCGATGTGATGGGAGTTCTTCGTGCTGCGGAAAAATGCAACGGCTCGGGCGATTGCCGGAAAACCCACCTCAGTGGCGGAACCATGTGTCCGAGCTACATGGCGACCCGAGAAGAAAAGGACACCACGCGTGCCCGGGCAAATATCCTGCGCAACATTCTCACTAACCCGCCAAACCCCTCCCAGCCATTTGTCAGCGAGGAAATCAAAGAGGTCATGGACCTCTGCCTGTCTTGCAAAGGCTGCAAATCCGAGTGCCCTTCGAATGTGGATATTGCAAAACTCAAAGCCGAATTTTTGCAGCATTATTATGATGCCAAGGGGACGCCGCTAAGAACGCTCATGATTTCAAGGTTTGCAGAAAGTGCCCGGCTGGCTTCGCTGATGCCATGGGCATGGAACTTTGTGTTTGGGACGCCATGGATCCGGCGCCTTGCAAATCAGGCCGTGGGATTTCATCCGGACCGAACGATTCCCTTGCTGCATGGCCAGACCCTTCATGGTTGGTTCCATGGCAGGAGGACCAAGCCGGTTCCCACCAAAGGCAGAGTTCACTTTTTCTGTGATGAATTCACAAATTACAATGACCTCCCCGCAGGGATTGCTGCGATGGAATTGCTTGAGGCACTTGGCTACGAAGTGCTCATTCCGCGCCACGTGGAAAGTGGCCGGGCCTCTCTCTCCAAAGGCCTTCTGCGCCGGGCCCGTTCCTTCGCTACCCGGAACGTGGAAGCCCTGCACGGCATCATCACCGAGGAAACCCCGCTGGTGGGCCTCGAACCCTCCGCGATCCTGACCTTTCGCGATGAATACCCGGACCTCCTCCGCGGGGAACTCCAGAAACATGCGCGGGAACTTGATGCAGGTCGGATTTCCCCGGCCTCCTTCGAACAAAAGAAGCGCAGGGTCCTACTCCATGGTCACTGCCAACAAAAGGCTCTGGGTTCCCTCACCCCCACCGTGAAACTCCTCGAGATCCTTGCAGGTCATGATGTCCACGTGCTCCCAACCGGGTGCTGCGGAATGGCAGGCTCCTTCGGCTACGAAACCGAACATTACGAATTGTCCCAAAAAATTGGAAACCTTGTGCTTTTCCCCAAAGTGAGAGAGGCCGCAGACGGTGACCTGATCGCAGCCCCCGGCACGAGCTGCCGTCATCAAATCCATGATGGCACCGGACGCCATGCGCGTCACCCCATGGAAATCCTGCGCGAGGCCCTGCGAACCTGAAAAAATCACAAATCGCCGTGATTCCATGTGGCATTGGCATCCTGCCAATGATCCAAAAAAATTCTTCAGCCTTGTTTGTGGCGAGGTGGAGTAATTGCAGAAAAAACTTCCAGAGCCACCATGGCGGTGTTCACGTGGACATCGACAATCACTTGGATGTCTGTTGAGTATCCCCCCGCAAGAACCCAGACGACCGGGATTTGGTGGCCTTTGGCAAATTGAAAGACTGCTTTGTCACGTGCGCGCAGGTCGTCAGCACTCAGGGAAAGTGGAGAATACGGGTCTCCTTTCAGTGGGTCTGCTCCGGCTTGATAAAAAAGGATGTCGGGCTTTTTTTGCTGGATCAACCATGGGAGATTTTTCTCAAGGAGCGAGAGCAGGTGGGCGCCGTCCCCACTGGGCTGAGGCACAATCGGCACGGAAAAGTGATTTGGCCCGTCCTGGTGATGCCGGGTGGTGACATCCCGGTGTGGGGTGTTCTCCCAGTAGTCGTTTCCATAAATGGAAAGCGCGTGGAGCCATGGGCGGTCAGCCGCAAGGAGAGCGGTTCCATTGCCGTAGTGAAGGTCCATGTCGAGCACGGCGGCTGACTGAATAATCCCCTCCTCTCGAAGGGCCTCGGCGGCAACGATCAGCCCGTTGAAAGTGCAAAAGCCTTCGCCATGAGTGGCTGAGGCATGATGAAACCCGCTGACGAGAGCTCCTGCCATGCCATCGCGGAGGGCGGAGCGGGCAGCTGCCAACACGCCCCCATTTGTTAGCTGCACACTTCGAAAAAGTGCAGGACTCCATGGGAATTTCTGGGACTCCGCCAATTCAAGAGGTTCCCCGGTTTTGATGGCCTGAACGTATTCCCGGCTATGCACGCGGAGGAGATCGGTTTCACTGACCGGTTCCGGCTCCACGAGTTCCATTCCCGGAGTGCCGGTTAGGGCCTTTGCTACAAGAGCAAACTTTCCGATAGGCATGATGTGATTGCCCAGCGGTGCGGCAAATCCGGGATGATAAAAAATTTTCATTGGGTTGGGGGAATGAGCCGGATGGGTGTTCCGTCCGGGGGGTAGTTGGCAAGAGTTTTGTAAGCGGCCTGCATGTCCTGATCACGGAAGCCGCGCCCATACATGCGATAGAGGGATTGGGCGATTTGACGGACCTCGGCAGCATCCACTTCGGTTTCGTGTTCTTTTCCAACACGGCGAATAATCAGCCGCAAGGGAATTGGACGGACCACGCCATCGGCGTCAATTTCTGATGTGCTCCGGAAGTCCGGCTGGAAATAGGAAATGACCGATGGGTCTGCTTTGAGAAAACCGGCCTTTTCATAAGCAGAGAGCCGCACCATGGTGGATGCGGTGTTTGGATCGGGGGGCTCCATTTCTCCCACCAATGTGATTGTGCCGTGTTCCGCCCGGTTCTGCGACGCAAGAGCGTGTCGGGCGGTCTGGATCGGAAGTGCCCGCGTCCATCCCCCCAAACCACTGCGCCGCCAGGCGGGGTCCACCAGATTGTGAGACATGTGAACGACCGCGCCGTCCAACCCTTCGCTCACGATGGCCGTGTGGTCACGCACTGCCGCAATCTGATTCCCGCAGGTCACAAGCATCAACCGGTATCGCAGCGCACACCCTCCAATCATGCAGGTATCATCCCACGCCAATCGGCCCCGAATAATACTCTCCTGCTCCATCTCGCCAACGGCTCCGAACTCTGACCACAACCGCTGATACGCAGGCAGAAACTGGGGATCCTCCGGCGAGGAAATCCGGTGAAGCGTCACATCCCCCCAGTCCCGATCGAGACACTTTCTGTCCCCCGGCGCAAGGTCCCCAGCTAACATCCATGGTTGAAGCATCATATAATAATGAAGCACGCGCGCGGGGCATGGCGAGTGAAAGAATTTCGAACATCCTGACCTGCAAGGAAACCGCGTGAGCCGGTGCAATCCCCAAAAATCTCAAAACACAATATCAATCCAAAAGCTCATTCCAACAACTCCCGAGGGCTGAGCGAAGGAATTGCGGACTTTGATTCGCCGGGGATCATATTCATTGCCGCATCGAGAAATGCGTGGTTTCCTTGCATGAACGGGCATGACGTTATCTGGAAGGCACAAGATTTTTCGAAGGGCAATCCATTGGGTGGGGGGTGCGGCAACGGGGTGGGTGTTTTGGTTGGTGCTCTCCGTTGTGCTTATTTTCATTGCCGGGCAAATGCCTGGAAACCTCAAATGGATGCCTTACCTGCTTGCATTTTTTGTGGGAATTACGGCGCTTATTCTTTTTGCAAGAAGGTTGGACGGACTGCTTGATGACCTGCTTGCGATCCTGAAAGCATTTGATCACCGCATTGTTACATTTTTTCACCCCCAGGCTCATTTTTGGAAAATTCTGATTGGGATTGCTGGCGCAGTGATTATTGGTGTTGCCGTCTGGAAGGCGTGGCCATCCTGGCATTTTTTGGCGACATCTTCCCTGCGGGAGGACGAAATCCTCAACATTGAACAATACACCTCACGCGGATTTGCGAAGGCAGTGGACAGCTACTCCCTGGCGAGGAATCACATCTTTTACAATGTGGTGAGTTCGTTGATTCCTGGAAGCGGCTCCACATGGCCGCTCCGGGCACGGCTGGTTTCATTTTTTGCTGTGAGTGCTGGACTCGCGCTTCTTATTCTCTATTCCGCCCGAAG
>JBGSVX010000597.1:0-3575 GCA_041752795.1 Terrimicrobiaceae bacterium | reverse complement strand
CCAGACAGTCTTTCCAGACGGCATCCTCGACAAACACAAGGTTTATCCCCTCTATTGCGGCAGGAAGGTCGTTTACCTCCTGGCCGAGGAGAAACAGAATTACGCATTTGAAGACGAATGGGTCTCAGGCGGAAACGAAGTTTTTGTTTTCCGTACGGTGCGTGCGGACAAGGACATCATTCAAAGGGTTATTGATCGAGATCGCGGGCGCACGGCTTCCACCAGCGACCGGGACACCTCGGTGGAGATGGTGGATTCTGATGTTCAAAACATCGTGGACATCGATGTCGCTGGCATTCAGAAGGTTAATCCTTCCAGCATGAATGCCACGCCGGAGCAGGTCGTGCATTGGGTGCTCAATCGGGCCATTGCCGGAAGAGCCAGTGACCTGCATATCGAAAAATTTTATAACATGGCCAGATTCCGGGCCAGAATTGACGGCGAACTCAAGGTGATTCATTCCTGCCCGGAGGAGCAACTGCCTCGATTTGTGAGCCTGATCAAAAATTATTCGAACATGGGTCAGCGCCGTCAGGATGCCCAGGACGGAAGGTTCTCTCTCTTGTTGGGAAAACGGCGCGTGGATTGTCGTGTTTCCGCCATTCCCTGCCGCAAGGACCAACAAAAAATCACCATCCGATTCCTCGACAAAAAGGACGGAGTCAGAAAGCTGGAGGCCCTCAACCTCTCACAGTGGCACACCAACGTGATCAAAGAAGCCATGGGGCGGGATCAGGGACTCATTCTGGTCACGGGCCCAACAGGAAGCGGAAAAACCACCACGCTTTACGCTCTCCTTAACAGCATCAATTCTGAAAATATCAATATCCACACGATTGAAGATCCCATCGAATACGAGGTCGAAGGACTGAATCAAACCCAGACCGACCCGACCAATGGGATCAATTTCTCGGAAGGGTTGAGACGGTTGATGCGTGCAGATCCGGACGTCATTCTGATCGGTGAGTGTCGTGATTAGGAAACCGCCAATGCGGCCGTGAATGCGGCCCTCACCGGTCACCTTGTGCTGACCACCCTGCATGCGAATGACTGTTTGCGTGCGGTCAGTCGTTTTATTTCGATGGGGATTCCGCCCTACCTGCTTGCCGACTCGCTGGCTCTGACACAGGCTCAGCGTTTGGTTCGCCGCCTCTGCACGTATTGCAAAAAACCTGCTGAAATTACTCCGGCCATGCGGGAAATTTTGAGAATCAACCGAATCGCGATCCCCAAAGAAACCGAATTTGTTTACACCAAGCAGGGGTGTCCTGAGTGCAATGAAACCGGATATTCCGGACGTATGGCTCTCATGGAAATGTGCCCGGTGGATAATGAAATGGCAGACCTCATCGCCACAAATTCTCCTCAAAGCAAAATGCGGGAACTGGCATTTCGCAAAGGCGTGCTGACCCTTTATCAGCAGGGCCTCCAGCAGGTCCTCGAAGGGAATACCACGTTTGATGAGGTCAGTTGCCTGGCTTACACCGCCCTCAGTGATGACGATGCAGAACCCGACGATCCGACGATCCTGCACCTCACGAAACAAAATTTGGCCAGTTAGAGCGGTTTTAAAATATTCTGTAGCCGCGGCACTCTGCTGCCGCGCCTCGCTCACGCCCCGGCAGAGCGGGGCGGCTACAAGAGAATGCGGTCACGACAGTTTTTCAACCACTCAAGCCGTCTTTTCAAAACCCCGGTCTGGAAGCCAGAAGGAAACCTTTGAGATACGAGGTCTCCGGGATGTGAAGTGCCAGGGGGTGATCCAATGGCTGGCCCATTGTCCCAATCACATGGGCAGATTTTTTTGCTCCGGAAATTCCTGCCGCGATGGATTCTAGAAATGCGGCTGAGGAAATGTGGTGGGAGCAACTGAAGGTCGCCAGGAGCCCGTTCGGCGCGAGAAGTGGTGCCGCAAGCCGGTGGAGTTCTTCGTATCCCTTCAGGGCCTCATGGGTTCGTCCTTTCGCTTTGGTGAAAGAGGGAGGATCCAAGATAATGAGGTCAAAGGTTCGCTCACTTCTTGCGAGAGCAGGCAGGGCATCAAAAACATCCCGCGCAAGGATTTCCAAGCTCCTTTGGTTCATCGCGGCATTGCTTTCCAGTCTCCGCACGGCCTCGGTTCCACTTTCCACGGCGGTCACCGAATCGGCTCCGGCGGCCAGACAGGTGAGAGCAAATCCACCCTGATTTGCAAAACAATCCAAAACCTTCAGGCCGCGTGAGTAACCGGCGACGAAGGCATAGTTTTCCGCCTGGTCGAGATACAGACCAGTTTTGTGTCCTGAAAGAAAATTGACTGAGAAGCGGGCACCGGAAAGTTCAATGACGCGTTCGCCAGGATCCCCGCCATGGAGACAACCGGTCACCGGAGGAAGACCCTCCAAGGTCCGTATTCCAGCATCATTGCGCTCAATCACATGGGCCACTCCCGGCAACTCCGTCAGGCATTCGGCAATCATGGTTTTGGCAAGGTCCATGGCCAGCGTGAGCGTCTGCAGCACAATCACATCCCCATACCGGTCGGCCACCACACCGGGAAGGCCATCCGCTTCGCTCCAAATCAGGCGACACAGTTCGGGATTGCAACCCGAGCGCTCCCTCCACGACGCCGCACGGGCAATACGACGCTGAAAAAAATCTTTGTCGAGGTCCTGACGCTGACGACTGATTCGTCGTGCCACGATTTGGGACTTGGAATTATAGATTGCCGAGCCGAGCAGGCGGTCACGGCCATCTTTGAGGGAAACAATCTCTCCATCGACCGGAGCACCGAATGTTTTGAGAACCTCGGTGGAATAGACCCAGTCGTGGCCTTGAAGGATTCTTGACCGGGGACGAACGACGAGGCCTGCCATGATCGATAAGATTGGTTTTGGAGAGCGCGTTTGAAAAACCCACGGGGTTTTGCCAGACGTTCCCGGAAGCACCGAGCAATCGGAAATGTGTCTTCCCGATTTCCCAGTGCAAAAAGTTTGTGGTCACCTGCGCCGGTCAAACCGACCGGCACGGGGGACCAAATGCCTGAAAATTATTTCTGGCGGTCTTCGATGTATTTCACGACATCGCCGACGGTGAGGAGCTTTTCTGCATCCTCATCGGGAACTTCAACTCCGAATTCTTCTTCGAAAGCCATCACGAGCTCCACGGTGTCCAGGGAATCTGCTCCGAGGTCTTCAATGAACGAGGCCTGAAGGGTGACTTGATCGGCCGTGACGCCGAGTTGTTCGACAATGATGTTCTTAACTTTTTCTTCGATGGATGATGCAGACATAGCGTATTGGTTGTTTTGTTGTTGCGGTAGCACTATTGCCAGCCGCGTCCGTTGGCAACAATTTATTATGCCAATGGAGATTTGCGAAATTTGCGGATTCCTGCCAAGGGTCAAGCGTAAATTCAAATGATGAAAGAATTTTTTACGTTTGAGAGGTCCGCTGTGCTTGAAACATCTCCCGCTGAAGCCTTCGTTTTTCACGAAAATCCGGCAAATATTTCGAAGATTGCGCCGCCTTCGCTCCGGGTGATTTCTGTCTCAGCGCAAGCCCGGGCAAAACAAGGAGAGCGTTTCACGCTGCGTG
>JBGSVX010000596.1:0-5482 GCA_041752795.1 Terrimicrobiaceae bacterium | reverse complement strand
AACGAGAAGCGGACGATGGCCGAGCGGCGGGATGCGGTTCGTGCCTTTTACGCGTCGGCATTTCAACTGATTTCGGATGGTCAGGGACGGGTTTTGCTGAACGACAAGCACTGCGAGATGGCCGGATTGAAAGGCACGGTGGCTTTTGTTGGCGGACGCAGCCGTTTTGAAATTTGGGACAAGGACCGGTTCAAAGAATTCTCCGAGGGGGCGGTGGGCAACTATCTCTCAGCGGCGGAGGAGATCGGTCTGTAAGGAAATAATTTATGAAAGGACGCAGGTAATGACCAAACCCGGACGGAATTTCTGCTTCGGATTCACTCCTGGGAAAGGAGCCGACGGAAAGCCCGGCGGGCATGCCTCGATCAAATTGCCACGACGAAACGCATATGAACACATGGGACTACGACGACCCGCCTCTTCTAGTTTTGGAAAAGGCTGATCAACCGCCATCCGGGTATCACGCTTCGGTGATGCCGGAGGAGGTTGTCGCATTTCTGTGCCCGGAGCCCGGAAAGTTGTTCCTTGATGGCACAGCTGGCGGGGGAGGGCACAGCCGCCTGTTTCTGGAACATGGAGCGGACGTGATCGCCATGGATCAGGACCTTGAAGCCATCCACCAATGCTCGGAATCGCTTGCGGTTTTTGCAGGTCGGTTACATCTGGCCCACGCCAATTTTGCAGAAGCGGCGGATGTGCTGAATCACCTCGGCCTCGGCCCGCTCGACGGAGTGCTCCTCGATCTCGGCGTGTCGTCACATCAACTCGACACGCCCGAACGCGGATTTTCGTTTCAGCGTGAAGGACCGCTCGACATGCGGATGGATCAGCATGGCTCGATGAGTGCCTCGGTGTTGTTGAACACGGCCTCTTTGGATGAACTGACCCGCATCTTCCGCGAATATGGCGAGGAACCGCGGGCACGCCAGATTGCTGCCCGCATCGTGCAAGTGCGTGAGGACCACCCGCTGCGCACGACCGGAGATCTGGTTGCCGCTGTGGAAAGTGTCGCACCGCGATTTGGTCCGCGTCACCCTGCCACACGGGTTTTCCAAGCCCTGCGGATCGCGGTAAATGATGAGCTCGGAGTGCTGCGTCATGCTCTCGAAAGCATTTCGTCGCTTCTGGCCCCCGGCGGGCGCTTCGGGGTTCTGACCTTTCACTCGCTGGAAGACCGCATCGTCAAACATTTCTTCCGCGAAAGAAGCACCGAGTGGATTGACCGCCCGGAATGGCCGGAACCACGAAAAAATCCCAATCACATTTTCCGACTCCTGACGCCGAGGCCTATTGATGCCTCGTCGCAGGAAATTCAAACCAACCCGCGTGCGCGCAGTGCCAAACTTCGCGTCGCAGAAAAAATTGCACCTCGCCATGAACCCATCGCTTGAAAGCCGCAGATATTCGAATCCCTTCCATATCGCCCCTTTGTTCAGGTGGCTGATCCTTGCCGCACTCATCGGAGCCAGCGGACTGATGTTTGTGTACGTGAAAAACCAACAGCACCAGCTCGGGATGAAAACCCGTGATGTGGAGCGTCAGATCACCGAGGAGCGCTCTCTCAACGAAGTGTTGCTGGCACGGATCTCCGCGCTGTCGTCCCGTGCGGAACTCATGCGCAAAATTCAGCAGGGAGCCATCGCTCTCCGCCCCATCCAGGATAATGCCATTGCGCGCCTGACGCCCCCCGCCCAGACCTCGGGGTCCGACGGTGTGCTGCGAACGGCAGCCAACGAGCGATTTGTACGATGAGGTTAAAAACCAGACATCGGGCCGGAATTTTGTGCGTGCTGGTGGGGATGGTCTTCACCGGCTTTTCGTTTCGTTTGGTTTACCTTCAGGTCAACAAACATGAAGAGTATTCGCGGATCGCCGCGGCCAAACATTCGATCCGCCAACCGATCAGTGCCCGGCGTGGACTCATCAAGGACCGCACAGGCGAAATCCTTGCCGCGAATGTACCGGTTCGCAAAGTGATCCTTGATGGCAGCCAGGTGAACAATGCCGCTGAGTTGGCGCGGGTGGCAGCTCCGTATTTCGGAACCGATTCCGACACGCTGGAAAAGCAGTTTGTCACGGAAAAGCGTTACGTCGTTCTTGAAAAGGAACTGCCTGAGGAAAAAGCCCTCGAGTTGCGAAAGGAACTCATGGCGAAGTCCCTTCGCGGGCTGAGTTTCCGGGAGGCGACTTCCCGTATGTACCCGAACGGCCAGATGCTGTCCCACGTGCTCGGTTTTCTTGGACGCGCAGACCCGGCGGATGAAAATGTGATCGGCGTGGAAGGCATCGAACGCAGTTTTGATGAATATCTCCACGGTCGGGACGGATTCCGTCACATCGAACGCGACCGCACCGGCCGCGAAATTGTCGTGTACCGGGGCCAGGAACAGGGGCCGCGTCATGGCGCCAGCTTGCAACTCACCATCGACATGGGCCTGCAAAGCATCGTGGAAGCGGAACTCGAAGCCGCGTGCGCCGAACTCAGA
This sequence comes from Terrimicrobiaceae bacterium, assembly GCA_041752795.1. GTDB lineage: Bacteria > Verrucomicrobiota > Verrucomicrobiia > Chthoniobacterales > Terrimicrobiaceae > JAJTZA01. The sequence continues at coordinate 2,996 of JBGSVX010000596.1, read as the reverse complement.
CCCGAAACCGCCGTCGCTATTCTCGCCGATCCCAAAACAGGGGAGATTCTCGCCATGGCCAACCGCCCGACTTTTGATCCGAATGAAATGACCGGATCGAAGCCCGAACAAATGAAAAACCGGGCGATCATGGACGTGGTTGAACCGGGTTCGATTTTCAAGATTGTGGTCACTTCTGGCGCACTCAACGAGCGGGTTGTGAATCAAAAGACCCAGATCTTTTGTGAGAATGGTCACTTCTTTTATGGAGGCCGGACGCTGAAGGACCACCACGGGTACGGATCAATGACCGTTCGTGACATCATCGTGAAGTCTTCAAACATCGGTTGTGCGAAAATGGCGCTCATGCTTGGGGAGGACAAATTTTATGAATACGTGCGTGGCTTTGGTTTCGGCGAGCGCACGGGGGTTGCGCTGCCGGGCGAGGTGCCGGGTTTGCTGAATCCTCCGCATCGTTGGGACAAGCTCACGATCACCCGGATGCCCATGGGGCATTCGATCGCGGTGACTCCGCTGCAAATGACAATGGCGATGTCTGCGATTGCAAATGGTGGTCGCCTCATGCGGCCCCAGATTGTGAAATCGGTTCATGATGCCGACGGGAATGAGGTGATGGTCAGCAAACCCGAAGTGATTCGTCAGGTTGTTCCCGAAGACACCGCACGTTTTGTGAGTGCCGCACTGGCCGGCGTTACCGGACCCGGAGGAACCGCCAAGCTGGCGAATGTGCCGGGCTTTGAAACCGCAGGCAAAACCGGAACAGCTCAAAAAGTCGATCCCAAGGGTGGTTACATTCCTGGAAAATACGTGGTGTCCTTTGTGGGATACATGCCGGCTGAGGATCCGGCATTTGTGTGTTTGGTGATGATTGATGATGCAAAAATTGCGCCGGGTTTGAATTACGGGGGACTTGTGGCCGCACCAATTTTTGCACGGATTGGTGAAAAAGCCGCCCGCTACCTGAACCTTGTACCATCCATGAGGGCGGACGCATTGTTACCGGTGGCCTACATCCCCGCGTCCTCTGCTGAAGAGGAGGTGGAGCGGTGAGCATTCCTCTCACGACACTATTGAACGGCTCGGGAGCCGCGTTTGTCCCATCACTGGAAATCACCGGGCTCTGCTACGATTCCCGCAAGGCAACTCCGGGAAGTTTGTTTTTTGCCCTGAAGGGATTGAAGGCGGATGGAGGGGCCTTCGTGAAGGACGCGATCTCACGCGGAGCCAGCGCGATTGTTTCCGATGGGGTCATTCCGGAATGTGGCGTTCCCGTGGTTATTGTCCCCGATGCCCGCGCAACCATGGCGGATGCGGCCGTTGCATTTTTTGGGTCGCCCTCAAAATCCCTGAAGGTCGCTGGCATTACCGGAACCAATGGAAAAACCACCACGGCATTTTTGACCCGTCATATCCTCGATTCCCAACTGCGACGCACCGGGCTGATTGGCACAATCAAGTATGTGGTCGGCGACCGCTCGGTGGATGCACCGCGAACAACGCCGGAGTCCGTGGAGCTCCAGGCGCTGCTTGCGGAGATGCGGGACGAGGGATGCAAGGCGGTGGCCATGGAAGTGTCGAGCCACGCCCTCGAACAAAACCGCGCCCGCGGAATCGAATTTGATGCAGCGGTCTTCACAAATCTTACCCAGGACCATTTGGATTATCACAAAACCATGGAGGCCTATTTTGAAGCCAAGGCCATCCTTTTTGATTCGTTGAGCCGTCAGACCCAAAAGACAGGCAGTGCGATCATCAATCTTGATGACCGCTATGGTCATTTGTTGCTTCAGCGTCTTGGCAAACCGGCCGCCAAGGTCGTGACCTTCGGTCTCGGCGTGCGTTCGGACTTCCGGGCCTCGGACACGCGCTTCGATGCCAACGGAAGCACTTTCCACCTTGCGGCAAGGGGTAGGACATATTTTGTCAGACTCCCTCTCATCGGTGCTTTCAATATTTACAATGCCCTGGGCGCTCTCGCTGCCAGTGTGGCCTGCGGAATCGAACTTCGCGCGGCGGTCACCGCCCTCGCGTCAGCACCCCAGGTCCTCGGACGACTCGAACGCGTGCCGGCCCGCAGGAATTTTCAGGTGTTCGTGGATTATGCTCACACCGATGATGCACTCCGCAATGTGCTGAAAACTTTGCGGGATCTGAATCCCGCCCGGCTGATTGTTGTGGTGGGATGTGGAGGGGACCGCGACCGCGCGAAGCGTCCGCTCATGGCCTCCGCTGCAGAAGAACTGGCCGATTGGTGCATTTTTACATCGGACAATCCCCGCAGCGAAGATCCTGGTCGGATTTTGGAGGATATGAAAAAGGGTCTGCGCGGATCGAATCACGAATCCGTGGAGGATCGTCATTTTGCGATTCAGAAAGCCATTGAGATGGCTGGTCCGCGCGACATTGTCCTGATTGCAGGCAAGGGGCACGAGACGTATCAGGAATTTTCCACGGGCCGTGTGCCCTTTGATGATGTGGAGGAAGCGCGCAGGGCAATTGATGCCCGGCGGGTGGACCTCGGGGAGGAGGATTTTCGATGAATTCTCTGCCGCTTGATGACATCGCGGTCATGTGCCGGGGTTCCGCTCCGACTGCCAATGGGTCCCAAACCGTGCGCCGCATTTGCAAAGACACGCGCGCGCTCGTGCCGGGTGATTTGTATTTTGCCCTGAAGGGAGACAACTTTGATGGCAACCGGTTCGTTGAGGCCGCTGCGGCCAAGGGGGCGGCTGCGGCTGTGGTGGAAGATCCCTCGGTGGTGTGCCCTCCCGGGTTTCCGTTGATTGTTGTGGAGGATGGGTTGAAGGCCCTGCATTTCCTTGCGGAGGCGTGGAGGGATCGGCTGGCGCTCAAAGTGGTTTGCATCACTGGCAGCAATGGAAAAACCAGCACCAAAGAATTTGCGGCGGCGGTGCTCTCCTCCCGGTTCCGAACCGTGAAAACCCAGGGAAACCTCAACAATCATGTGGGGTTGCCGCTTTCCATTCTTGCTGCCG
>JBGSVX010000595.1:0-2489 GCA_041752795.1 Terrimicrobiaceae bacterium | reverse complement strand
CAAAGTTTTTGGAAACGGCAGGTTTTGCAGCGGCCCTGAAGCAGTGGCAGGCGGTTGCGAAGGCCATGGAGGAGTTCGTCTTTGGATTCTGTCCAGATTTGGCTGAATGGCATTTCGCGCACGTTTCCGAGGTTGTGGGTTTGCCAGAACTGGTCGGGATGCACGTTTCCCACGCTGTCAATGTTGGCAATCCCCACTCCGGAACTGTTTGCACCCCCGCCATTCCATTGCATCAGCGCGAGCATCTCTTCAGCCCGGGCCGGGTCCTCACGGAGAAGTCGCAAGTAGATGTGGGCGGCATCAGCCGGCTGATCCACGGTGAGAACTTCGCGCGTCACTCCACGGCGCTTCCAATCCGTGATTCGATCCAGAATAATGTCCACCGCTTCGCGCAGACGCACCGGGTCCACCAATTGAAGGCCCGCACCACGACCGCTGAAAACCAGGTGATAAAAACAAACCCGCGGGATGTCCTCGTCTTCGATGAAATCGAGAATGCGCGGCAGGTTGTCGATTGTGTGGCTGGTGAGGGTGAGGCGGAGGCCGGCTTTTTGATCGACGCGTTTGCAATTGCGAAAGGCTTCGACGGCACCCTCAAAGGCCCCCTTTTTTCCTCGGAAGGTATCATGGGTCTCCCCGATTCCGTCCAGGGAGATGCCGACATAGGAAAAGCCGATCTGACGTATGCTGTAAGCTGTGGCCCGGCGGAGCAGGGTGCCATTTGTTGAAAGCGTGAGTCGCAACCCACGCTCGGTGGCATAGCGGGCAATGGAGAAAAAGTCCGGGTGTGTTAGCGGCTCTCCACCGGAAAGCAACACAGCAGGCACACCAAACGCCGAGAGATCATCGATGACCGCTTTGGCTTCACGAAAATCCAGTTCTCCCAAATACCCGCGGGGCTCTGAGTCCGAGTAACAATGGATGCAGCGCAGATTGCAGCGGCGGGTGATATTCCAAACGACCACAGGGCGGCGTTCGGCAGCATTTGCAAATGGGCGGCCGTGGCCGATGCCATAGCGGAGTCCGTCTGCAGGTTGAGATTCGCCAAGATAGAGACGTGTGAGGTTGATCATAAAGAGTCGGGTTGGTAACTGCAGAGTGGTTCTTCGCCGAAGGGGTCACCGGTGAGTCCGAAGGCCCGGGCACGCGACCCGCCGCAAAGAGAGTTGAAGCGGCAGCGTCCACACTTGCCTTTCAAATTTCCCGAATCCCGCAGGCGGGTGAAAATGGGAGAGTGACGGTAGGTCGCCAGCAAGTTGTCCCGACGCACATTTCCGGCTACAAGCGGCAGGAACCCGCTCGGGCAAATTTCCCCCGTGTGGGAAATAAAAACGAAGCCCTTGCCATCATTCACCGGAGGGGGAATTTGTGAGGATGGAGCACCGTTCTGTACAAGCACCCTGCGAAAATGCTGACCCTCGGTCGTGCGGATTTCGAAGGACACCCGCCGGGAAATTTCCACCAACTTGACAAAGAGGTTTTCAATCTCCAAGGCCGACGGCAACATGGAAACTCCGGCCCGCCCGGTGGGAACAACCAAAAAAATCGTCCAGCCAGCCGGGTTCAGAGATTCCACCACGTTCGCCAGAGCATCGAATGACCCGATATTGTCCGCAGTGATTGTTGAATTAATTTGAAAGGGCAAACCCGCTTCGCGGAGCTTCTCCACAGCCTGCATCGTCCAGCGCCATGCCCGCGTTACCCCACGGAAGGCATTGTGATCCGACTCCGTGGCACCATCCAAACTCAGAGACAACCGCATCACCCCCGCCTCCCGCAATTCCCGGAAATCCAGCGCCAACAAATCCGGTGTCGCGCCGGGACTAAACGCCACCCGAAGCCCGCGCCCTGAAGCATGACTGATCAACTCCAACAAATCCGGACGCCGCGAAGGATCACCGCCGGTTAAAATCAAAAGTTTTGGCTTCGTTTGTACCACTTGGTCGATCAACCGATGACCCTCCATGGTCACCAACTGGTCGGGATGGCCCTGCTTGGTGGCCACGGCACGGCAGTGCTTGCACGCCAACCGACATGCCCGCGTCATTTCCCACACAACCACAGCAGGATAATCAGAAAACGCATTCATGAATAAGTTTTACTTATATAAGTCGCGAGAAAAACGCAATCATTATTTTGAGTTGTTCCCCAAATGCGTAAGAGCAGTCGAACGGCGTTCGAAGCCTGTCGCCATTCTTTTGAACTAGGTGAACTAGGGGTCAGTGTGCATATTATTTCACTTGTAAACAGTTCTCCTTCATCCCTTCATTCCTGCCCGGCGATGGAGTTACAGGCTCACATTCACCGCATTCGACAATTCCAAAATGATAGAAAATGCACACTGACCCGAATGGCGCTAAGATAAGGCGGGGCTGGGATGCATTCAGCGGCCAGATATTTGAGTGCTTTCGGGGCTCTCGAGGATGAGTTTTTGGGTGATGGCTCGCATTTCGTCGATCAGCTTGTTTGCCGCCTTTTGGTTTGCGATA
>JBGSVX010000594.1:0-5783 GCA_041752795.1 Terrimicrobiaceae bacterium | reverse complement strand
AGGCCGAGTGTCCCACAATAAAAATCGATGGTTTTTTCCAAGTCGCGGGAGAGGAGGCAGACATGAGCGAGGGATTTGATCATTGCCATCCACTGTCCATCAGCTTTCCGCAAGATCAAGCGGGGAATGACGCTGCAAAGTTTTCTCATTCTTCTATTTTCTCAAACTCGGAGTTCCCGTATGCTGCTCCGGCCCATGAAAAAAAACCTGACTGATCTGAATCTTGCTGGAAAACGAGTGTTGATGCGTGTGGACTTTAATGTTCCACAGGACAAAACAACCGGGGAAATCACGAACACCGCACGCATTGTGGCCGCCCTTCCGAGCATCAAACATGTGCTGGATGGCGGCGGGTCAATTGTTTTGATGAGTCACCTCGGGCGGCCTGACGGCAAGCGGGTGGAAAAATATTCCTTGCGGCCGGTGGCGGCAAAACTCCAGGAATTGCTTGGCCGGCCGGTGACTTTTTTGGAAGATTGTGTCGGTCCCGAAGTGGAAGCCACCTGCGCCGCACTTCAACCGGGCGGGGTCATTCTCCTCGAAAACCTGCGCTTTCACATCGAAGAGGAAGGCAAGTGCAAAAATGAAGACGGCACGTCCACGAAGGCCGATCCCGAGAAGGTCAAGGCCTTCCGTGCCTCGCTCACCAAATTGGGGGATGTTTACGCGAATGATGCCTTCGGTACTGCGCACCGGGCTCATTCCTCCGTTGTGGGAGTGGACCTTCCCGAGCGCGTGGCGGGTTTCCTCATGCAGAAGGAACTCGATGCATTTGCGGCGGTGATTGATTCGCCCCAGCGTCCGTTTCTCGCCATTCTTGGGGGGGCAAAAGTCGCTGACAAAATTCCGCTCATCCGCAACCTTCTCGACAAGGCGGATGAAATCATTATCGGCGGCGGCATGGCCTACACGTTCAAAAAAGTTCTTGAGAACATGCCCATTGGCGACAGCCTCTACGATCCGGAAGGCGCAAAAATTGTGCCTGAGCTCATGGAAAAAGCTGCGGCCCGCGGGGTAAAAATCCACCTGCCTGTGGATTTCGTTTGTGCCGACAAATTTGCGCCTGATGCGGAAACCACGATTGCTGAGGATTCCGCAGGCATTCCCGAAGGGTGGATGGGCCTCGATGTCGGACCCAAGACCCGGGATCAATTTGATGAGGTGATTGCCCGTTCCAAAACGATTGTGTGGAATGGTCCGGCGGGAGTGTTTGAGTTTGATAAATTCTGTGAGGGCACCAAACGCATGGGCCTTGCCATTGCCTGTGCCACAGCCGGAGGCGCAGTATCGGTCGTCGGTGGCGGCGACACGGCCACGGCCGCCAAAAAATTCGGGGTGGTGAATCAGGTGACTCATGCCTCCACCGGCGGAGGTGCTTCCTTGGAACTGCTCGAAGGCAAAACTCTTCCCGGCGTCGCTTCCCTTTGTGAAAAATAACGGGGCAGGGAACACCTTCCCGCAATCACAACACACGGATTGGGCCGGGTGGCAACCCACCGAGCGCGCTGTCCTGCTTTTTGTGATCCGTGACGGAGAGATCCTCCTCATCAGAAAAAAGCGGGGCTTGGGTGCCGGCAAAATCAATGGCCCCGGTGGTCGGATTGACCCCGGAGAAACGGCCTTGCAGGCCGCCATCCGGGAGACCCGCGAGGAGTTGGGTGTCGAGGCCCATGACCCCCAGCTGCGCGGCATTCTTCACTTTCAATTTCTTGATGGATACGCCCTGCATTGCGGGGTGTTTGTTTCTCAGGACTGCACCGGCACGGCCATCGAAACCGATGAGGCCATTCCACTTTGGACTGCACTTGATCAAATTCCCTATCACGAAATGTGGGCGGATGATGCCCACTGGCTTCCCGGAACGATCTCCGGCGGTCGCTTTCGTGCCTTTTTTACATTTGATGGGGAGACCATGTTGGATCACCACGTGGAGTGGCTCGAACCGGACGCTGTCCTGTGATGAAGGGCACGCGGACATGGTGGCGCAGCCACCAACAGGAAGTGGCCGCCGGGTTGATCTCCGGTCTGGTGAGTCTTGTCGTTTACGTCTGGTCCGCAGCGCCGAATGTGACCCTGCTGGATTCCGGGGAATTTCTTGTTGCCGCACAACATTTCGGTGTCCCGCACCCTACCGGATATCCGCTCTGGACACTGCTCTCCTGGCTTTTCCAGTTACTGCCCCTTGGCAACGCCGCATGGGAAATCAATGTCTTCAGTGGCATTTGCACCGCACTGGCTGTGGCGGTCTGCGCCGGAGTGCTCACCAATCTCTTGCGCTGGTTTTTGGAGGGTTCGCTCCGCGGGCTCATGATCTGGACTCCTCCCATTCTGGGCATCGCGTTTTCTTTGATGTTTGCGTTCAGCGTGTCGGTCTGGTCCCAGGCCGTGATCGCGGAAGTCTATGGCCTGCACGCACTGGTCATTGGCCTTTACCTCGCCGTCCTCTATGGATGGGTTCGCAATCCCTCGCGGGACCGACTCATGCTTTTTGCGTTTTTCCTGCTGGCCCTCGCCTTCTCGAATCACCACCTCACGCTCACGCTGACCCCCCTGCCATTTCTTCTGATCCTCCTGTTGAGGCGGCGGGCGCTCCCGGACTGGATTTTTGCCGGGGTCCTCACCCTGCTGCTTGGTTACCTCGGATTTGCCATCCTCTCTGAAGATCCGCAAATTCTGAAAACGGCCATCCGACTGTTTTATGTGGTCATGGCAGCGGGCGTGGTTTTTGTCTGGATTCGCAAAATGCGGATCCGCTGGAAGTTGGTGGCATTCCTTCCAATTGCCGTGGGTGCAGGCCTGTTGCCCTATGCCTACATGCCCATCGCTTCAAGCACCAATCCCCCCATGAACTGGGCCTACGCCCGCGAACAAAAGGGATTTTTCTTTTCGGTCAACCGCTCGCAATACAGTGGCAGCCTGTCCGATCAGAGCATCAAAGTTCTCGGACGACTGATGGGCACAAAAGGATCGGAATCCACCAACGAACCCTTCAAAAGGCAGGGCCGGAGCGGCAAGCTGGAGGCCGCACAAGTATGGGTCGGGTTCTTCTGGCAGCAACTCTCACGGGCGTTTACTCCGTTCGCGCTGATTGGTTACTTTGCGTCGATCCTGTTCATCCTCAGATATCCGCTTCCCCAGCGAACGTGGATCTACTGCCTGCATTTTGCCTTTGTCCTTGCCGCGTTCCTGCAGCCGGCCCTCGATGGCGCCCTCATTGACAAAGCGGGGTGGTGGCTGCAAATGCCCTTCCACACCTACACGAATTTTATTTTTGCACTTCTTTCCGGCCTTGGCACAGGCTTGCTGATTTCTTTTCTTGCCTCCCGGCGGGCCGCATGGTTCTGGCTGGCTCCTCTGATGCTTGTGCTGCCGGTGCTGACCTTTCGAAACAGCGAGGCAGAATCCTCCCAGCGGAATCGGTGGTTCGGCTGGATGTTTGGTTACGACATGCTGAAAGATCTGCCCAAGGGCAGCGTCGTGATCGGCGGATCCGATCCCGGCCGCTTTGTTCCAACCTACATGATTCTCGGCGAGAGCGGTCAGCCTGCTGCCCACAAGAGGGATCCAAATTTCGACCGCCGAGACCTCTACATCATCACCCAGAATGCCCTCGGCGAGGAATTCTACATGAAATACATCCGGGATCATTATGGTCCCGAACGTCCCGCTCCAAAAAACGCATTCGAGAAGTGGCTGGGGCGCGCAAATGCCTATCCCGAGAAACCTCTGGTGCTTCCCTCCGAGGAGGAGGTTAAAGCCATCTTCGAAAAGTTGCTTTCCCCGGATGCGGCCAGCGGAACGGTTGTTGAGGAAGATCCCACGATCAGAATTTTTTCTGCTGTGCTCAAATGGATTTGGGAAAACAACCGTGAGGAACATGATTTTTTTATCGAAGAAAGTTTTCAGATTCCCTGGTCCTATGACTATGCGCTCCCGCATGGGCTGACCTACAAACTCTCCAAAACCAAAGTCGAATCCCTCACTCCAGAAATCGTTGCAGAGGATTTTGCGTTCTGGGCCGACTACAAGAAAAAGCTACTTTCTGATCCTGCCTACCTCAAAGATTTTGATGCCCAGAGATCGTTTTCCAAACTGCGATCCACGATGGGAAATATCTACAATCACCGGAACATGCTTCCGGAGGCAGAGCGTGTTTATCTCGAAGCGCTGGAACTCTGGCCGGCAAACCCGGAAGTCCTGAATGCCTACAGCGAAATTCTTTGGAATCGTGGGGATTTTGATGGCGTTCGCAAGATGTTGGAAATCGCCTATGATTGGGACCCCAATAACACCGGCCTCATCATGCTTTACGGCCTGTCCGAACAGCGCCGGGAATCCCAAACGGAAATTGCTTCCCTGCATGCCACGCTCAAAACCAATGCCGCCGACGCCGAGGCCTTCACGAAGCTTTTGAAGCTCTACGCAGGGTGGGGAGAAACCAACAAGGCCGGGGATTTATTGCAATCCAATATCCACCGCTTCACAAACAGCCCCTCCACGCTCAAGGCCATCGCGAGTTATGCGGAATCCACCCAAATGAAATCGGAATTCGTTGAGGCAGCCGGCTACCTCTCGGAAGCCTCCCCCAAGGACCCGATCAGCCACTATATTCTCGCCCGTGCTCTCCTCGCCGCGGGCAGCACCAACGAGGCCTTCACCGCTGCATCCAATTCGGTCTCACTCGGTGGACGGTCGATCCGCAGCCTGCTCGCCTCCGACCCTGCTTTCGCAAACGCCATCAAATCCGCCCCCTTCGACTCCCTCGTCAAACCAACCGTTCCGACGCCCTGATTCCTGCCGATTGTTTCATCCACCCGTTGAACCACGAACGATCAACCTGGGCGGAATTTTTTTAGCTCCTCCAGGCTGGGTGGAAAAGAGGAGTTCGCAGGCGGAATGCATCAGTTCCGAGTGACCGGGGTCGATGGTTGTGAGGGCAGGGTTGCAGAGTTCACCCAATTCGGTGGCATCGTATCCGGCGATCACATAATCGTCGGGAGCGGTGAGGCCTTGAGAGGCCAGGCAGGACATCATGGCAAACGCAATCCGGTCATTCAGCGCAAGAATTGCCCGCGGTCTGCGGGCACCAAGGGCCAAATACGAAGTCGCCAGTTCGCGGCCGAGTTGGAAATCGCTGATTGATTCGCGTGCCGGCATCATCACATAAGCGCGGGCGGGATTCAGACCATGTCGCTTTGCTGCCGCGTCCAGTCCTTTCCGGCGGCGGATGCCATAAGCCGAGTTTGCGCCCCCCATCCCTGCGAGGCAGATCCTGCGGTGCCCCAGAAAAACCATGTGCCCGACGAGCAAAACCATGGCCGCTGCGCGGTCGGCCTCCACCACCACCCCGCTTCTTGGAACCACCGGATCAATATGAACAATCCGGGCTCCCTGGCTTTTCAGACTTTGGAAAATTCGGTGATCCCTCGCAACACGACTGGCAAAAACCACCACTGAGGAGCAGCGCATGCCATGAAACCGCCCGAGCGCCAGCGTTTCACTGCGCATGGTGCCATCGGTGATTTGCAGCATAGGCTGACGCCCCCGCTCATGCAGCGACTCCTGCAAGGCTCTGAGTTTGCCACCCAAAAAAAAGGCTTCGGGATCTGGCAGACAAATGCCGACGACGTCGCTCTGACCCGCCCGCAAGCCACGTGCGAGGGCACTCGGGCGGAAGCCATGAACCTCCGCGGCCTCCATCACGCGCCGGGCGGTTTCCTGTGAAACCCCATCCCGTCCATTCAGAGCCCGCGAAACCGCCCAGCGGCTCAGGCCCAGCGAGG
>JBGSVX010000593.1:0-5245 GCA_041752795.1 Terrimicrobiaceae bacterium | reverse complement strand
TTGGCGACGAGTTCATCGGCAAAAGCATCCAGGCGGTCGCGCAGTGGTTGCGGCACGGAACTGAGCCTTGACCGCAGTTCGGCGACGCGCAGGCGCTGACCCATGATCGCAGACTCGCTGTCCTGGGTTTCGTTCAGGATGGCGTCCACGAGTGGAGCGCCGACCCAATCCCTCGCGCTGAGAAGCATCTGCTCTGCTTGGTGGCGCTTGTTGTTGATTGAAAGCCGGAGACCGAGGCCGAACTCCGCATTGTCCTCAAAGAGTGAGTTGGCCCATGCGGGGCCGCGTCCCTCGGCATTCGTTGTGTAAGGTGTGGTCGGGAGATTTCCGCCGTAAATTGACGAGCAGCCTGTGGCATTGGCAATCACCGCGCGATCTCCAAAGAGCTGAGTGAGGAGTTTGATGTAAGGGGTTTCGCCGCAACCCACGCAGGCTCCCGAATATTCGAAGAGAGGTTCGCAGAATTGCGAATCTTTGACGAGGTCCGGCTTCAGCCGTGTGCGGTCCGGATTTGAGATATTCAGGAAAAAATCGTAGTTTAAACGTTCGGCATCCCGGAGTGGTTTTTGAGGCGAAGGATCCAGGGCCTTGTGTTTCGGATTTGTTTTGTCCTTGGCCGGGCAGACATTGATGCACAAGCGGCAGCCGGTGCAATCCTCGGGGGCAACCTGAATCGAGTAGAGATGATCTTTGATTTCCGGAGATCGGAACGCCACCGTTTTGAAAGTTGGCGGGGCATCAATGGCCTCTGAAGCCGGAAAATGTTTGGCGCGGATAGCGGCATGTGGACAAACGATCACACACTTGTTGCATTGGATGCAAATGGAGGCATCCCAAACGGGAAGTTCCTGAGCAAGATTGCGCTTTTCCCAGCGCGCGGTTCCAGTGGCCCAAACACCATCCACGGGCAGAACGCTGGCTGGCAGGGAATCTCCCCGGCCGGCCAGAATAGGAGCCGTCACTCGCTTCACAAAATCTGGAGCAAGAGACGAAACGAAATCCGCCCTCGGCTCGCCACCAGCCTCCTCGGGCACAATGACCTCCTCCAAATTCGCAATCGCGTTATCGACGGCGTCATTATTTTTTTTGACCAGTTCCGCGCCTTTGCGGGCATAGGTTTTTTGAATGGCTTCTTTGATTTCCGAAATGGCGGCATCCAAAGGGAGCACATCGGTGAGGGCAAAAAAGCAGGTCTGCATGATCGTGTTGATGCGTCCGCCCATGCCGGTTTCCCGCGCAACCTTGTAGGCATCAATCACATGAAACTTGAGTTTTTTGTCGATGAGCATCTGACGAGTTTCGCGTGAGAGATGATCCCAAACATTGGCGGCACTGTAGGGACTGTTCAGAAGAAAGACTCCTCCAACTCTTGCCGCATCCAACACAGGTTGCGATTCCAGCAATTCAAATTGGTGGCACCCGACAAAATCCGCCTGATCAATCAGGTAGGGAGCACGGATCGTTTTGGTTCCAAAGCGCAAATGGGAAACGGTGACCGCGCCCGCCTTTTTGGAGTCATACACAAAGTAGGCCTGCGCCCGTGACCCGGTATTATGCGAAATGATTTTGATCGTGTTTTTGTTGGCCCCCACGGTTCCATCCGAACCCAACCCGAAAAACAGGGCCTGGGTCTGACCCTCCACGGTCAGCTGAAAATCGGTTTTGGATGGGATTGAAAGCCCGCTGACATCATCCGTGATGCCCACCGTGAAATGATCCGAGGATTTCCGTTTGGGCATGTCCTCAAAAACAGCCGCGACCATTTGGGGCGTGAATTCTTTCGAAGCCAAGCCGTAGCGGCCACCGGTCACCACTGGCAGGCCGGCTCCATTCCATTTGGAGGCTCCACGTTCGGCCAGGGCGGCCAACACATCCAGATAAAGCGGGTCGCCAATGGCTCCTGGTTCTTTGGTGCGGTCCAACACGGCAATGCGCCGGACACTAACCGGCAGGGCCGCAAGGAATGCGGCCACATCAAAGGGACGATACAGCCGGACTTGGAGCACGCCGACTTTTTCTCCGCGTTCCACCAAAGCCTCCGCGACCTCTCCCGCCGTTTCCGCCCCGGAGCCCATAATCACAATCACCCGCTCGGCATCCGGTGCTCCCCGGTATCCGAACAACGAATAATGGCGACCGGTCAGCAAACCCAATCGATCCATCTTGTCCTGCACAATGCCCGGCAAGGCAGAGTAAAACGGATTCCCTGCCTCCCGAGTCTGGAAAAACACATCCGGATTCTGGGCCGTCCCGCGGACAGTCGGGCGGTCGGGCGTGAGGGCTTGGGCATGACGATCCAAGACCATGTCCCCGGTCACCATTTGCAGAAGGACTTCATTGCTCATCACCTCGACATCATTGATTTCATGGGAGGTGCGGAATCCGTCGAAAAAGTGGAGAAATGGCACACGGGATTTCAGGGTTGCCGCATGGGCCACACAGGCCATGTCATGCGCCTCCTGAGGACTCGAGGATGACAGCAGGGCAAATCCAGTTTGGCGCACTGCCATCACATCCGAATGATCTCCAAAAATGGAGAGTGCATGCGTCGCCACGGTTCTTGCGGCCACATGCATGCAAAAGGGAAGGAATTGACCGGCGAGTTTATACATCACCGGCAACATCAGAAGCAGCCCCTGCGAGGCCGTGAAGGTTGTTGCCAGGGAACCCCCTTGCAACATGCCATGAACCGCTCCCGCGACGCCGGCCTCGGATTGCATTTCCACAATTTCCGGAACCCCATGCCACACGTTCTGCTTCTTTAAGGCCACCCATTCATCCGCCCACTCGCCCATCGGTGTGGACGGAGTGATCGGGTAGATGGCGATCAATTCACTCAACCGATAGGCAACGGAGGCCGCGGCTTCTGCGCCGTCCATGCTCGTAAAAACCGGTGTTGAAGGGGAGGATTCAGTGGTCGCATTCATTGTTAATATAAGTAAAACTTATATTACAAAAATGTCCAGAAATAATTTAGTAAAAATGATGCGGTCTCATCTGAGGCAATGAAGCAACACAATTCCGAATGAGATTTCGTACGCTCTCTTGAAAAGAAGGTTTCAGACGTGAAGCACAATGATCCGAAAGGCTTCCCCGGCTCCTCCCGGCTCCCAGAGGCGGGGGTCCGCGATCTTGATTCCATGGTTTTGTAGAAAATCCGCGAGCGACTCACTCGTTGAAGCGTTCAGGTTGGCGAGCCGCGCGAACTCCCGGACATCAGAAAAATTCACATCAGCGGTGAGGTCGCGGAGGCCGAATCCTTGAAGGGCGGCAAGGCCCTCGATGCGCTGATGGTGGGAATAAGCGCGCAACGTGCCGAGGGGATGGTCACGGAATACACCCGGACATTCGGCCCCGTAATCCACCAGCAGGAACGCGCCCGCCTGCCAGTTGCTCCGCCAGGAGGCAAGCCACTTGCCGAAAGATTCGTGGATCTCAATGTGTTGGCCTGCGCGCCAGGGGTGATTCCACGCAGAGGAAACAGGCAGGTCTTTGGCGGGCTCCCAGATCTCCTGGAGTTTCCCTTCATGAAGACTGACAAAACGTTCCTCCCAGCCTGGAGGGCTGAACCGAAAAATGCGGCACGGGAAGGCATCAACGAGCTCATTGGCAATCAGAGTGGCTTGGCCATGACAGGCTTGAAGAGCGCAATTCACGGAATCGTGCCATGTCACGCCATTGCGACGGAGAAGGTTTTGCTGCTCTTTCTTGAGAATGGGGGAGACCTCAACAATGTGGTAGTGGGGTTTCCGCAGCCAACCATTAAAAATTGTCATGTTGCCAAGCAGGGCGGCAGCCAATGCTCCCGTGCCCGCGCCAATTTCGATGATGTGTTTTTTATGGGGTTGGGATTTGATCCATTTGCCAATGCCGGAAGCCAACGATCCTTCAAGCACCGGCCATGTCGTGAAATCCCCGCCCCGGCCAATCCCGCGAATGCCGGATGTGTAGTAGCCAAATTGCGGATGATACAAGGCCTCCTGCATCCAACGATCCATGCGGACGGCTCCCCCGCACTCCTGAAAAAGCGCAATCAGGAACTCGCGCTTGCCCTCGCTCACCGGATCAGCGAATTCACCGCAAACGTGAAAGCCACCGTGAGTACCATCGTGTTCGCAGCCAACTCGTTCAAAAATCCCAGAACCCCGACCTGAGGCGATGCCACAATCAACATCACCGAGAGCACGATGAGATTGAGCAAAAGAATGAGGATCAACGAAAAAAATGTTCCCCCGTAATGAAGGTCAGGCTGGCCTTTGGGAATCATCCAACACGTGAAGGTCACATGAAAGGCCCACGTGATTCCAATCAAACCATAGAGAAGCCACGGCACCCACTCATGGGGAGAAAAATCCACGAACAACCCGGTGATTCCATAAACCGCAAGGACCAATACGCTGTAAATCGGGAAAAAATACGGAGCGAGCGCGATCCATGTGTTCGTGCGGTCCGCGAGGATATGCCCGCCGCTTCTTGTGACCTGAAACCTGTGGACTTTTCCGCCCAGAAGCAGGACCCAGAGCGCATGGGTCAGTTCATGACCAAACACATACAACCAAAGCGGCCGGGGCAAGCCCGCGAAGGCCACGATCCATAGCAACACCCCCAAAGAAAAAAACCAGAAGGCCTCACTCATCCAGAATCCGCCATGCACGGTTGCTTGTGTGAATACCGAAAAAAAGGTCTGAGCCAGAAGCCCAAGCGGGATCAACAGAAAAACCCCAACGAGTCCTTTCACCCAGCGCTTTGGAACATAAACCGGAAGCACTCCCGCCGAGACCACATCCAATCGCTTGGGCGCTTTCCGTTTTCGGCGGGGAGTCGGCATCGGAGTTCTTATTTCTGAAAAGTCCCTGAAAGTCGAAGCGGAAATTCATTTGTGGGGGTACACGGATTCGAACCGTGAACCAAGCAGTTATGAGCCGCCTGCTCTGACCGTTGAGCTATACCCCCGGAAAATTTGAGACTCTAGCCAGTGGATTCGCTTGCTGCCAGCCCAAAACAACAAGCTTGTTGATTTGGTGGCGGGCCGCCGAATTCGGCCTTCCCAGGGTGGAAGATGCCGGCTTCGCCGGTTTGGGTATGGGGTGGACATCGAGGACGCTGTCCCTTGTAGGTTCCAAGTCATGAGGATTATTCACAAATGCCCGGCAGGGCAAGGTAGCGGCAGCGCGAGCCCGAAGGGCCGCGCTCGCGCGCTGGCGCCAAGCCAGAGCTACCGGTTTGTGAATAATTCTCATGACCA
>JBGSVX010000592.1:0-1754 GCA_041752795.1 Terrimicrobiaceae bacterium | reverse complement strand
GGCCCCGGTCGGATCGCTTTGATCGATCTCGCAATCCCAACACTCCGGAACCTATCCCACGAACAATACGCAGACTTTCGTCAAAACGTCCTGCGCCTCGTGGAAAGCGATGCCCAGATCGATCTGTTTGAGTTTGTTCTTCAGAAAATTCTTATCCGCCACCTCGACTTGTATTTTTCGAAATCCACAGGCGCTGCCATCAAGTTCCGTTCGCTCGTTCCCATCCTTCCCGATGTTGGCGTCATTCTTACAGCGCTTGCGATTGTGGGGTCCGCGGATCCCTTGAAACGCAAGGAAGCCTTTGATGCCGGCGTGCGGGAATTGTTGTTCAAGCCGTCCACTCACAATTTGGAGTTGGGGGATTCCACGGATCTGACTGCGATTGATGCGGCGCTTGACCGTTTGGCGCAAGCCTCCCCGGAAGTCAAACGCACGGTTCTCAAAGCCTGCGCACAAGCAGTTGCCGAGGATGGCATGGTGGCCGATTACGAATACGAAGTCCTGCGAGCCGTGGCAGATTCCCTGGATTGCCCGATGCCGCCTCTCCCGGCCCCCGCAAAATCCGGTCATGCCCAGACCTCCTAATCGTCCAAATCACCGGTTTCGCCAATTGGGAAAACCGGGGAAACCGGTTGGTCCCACACAGGCAGAACCACTTGTCTGGCTCGACGAGCAACTCATCCGGCAATTCCATGAATCCGGAACCGATGCGTTCCGCATGGCCGATTCGCATTCTTTGCGGGTCGAATGTTTTGGCACGGCCTGCCTGATTTCGCAATTTGATGACCACCTGCCAGCCGGACTCATCGATTCGATTCTCGCGCTCCTGCCGGGAAAACTGACCGCCATCTACGAACGCAGACTCGTGAGAGGACCAGGCTTGGAAAATGCCCCGGCCCTCATTTGGGGCAACCCCGGACCTGACCACAAATTTCCCGCACGCGAGTCCGGCATCACATACGAAGTGGATTTTTCCGTAGGCTATTCGTGCGGCCTGTTTTTGGATCAGCGCGCAAACCGTGCGCGGGTGAGAGCCCTCGCGCCGGCCCACCTGATCAATTTGTTTTGTTTCACTGGTTCCTTTTCGGTGTGTGCCGCGATGGGAGGTGGCCACACAACCAATGTGGACCTCTCTAAACTGACCCTCACCCGCGCGCGCCGTAACTTTGAGGTCAATGGATTGGATTTGCAGGGGCACAAATTTTTTGCGGATGATGTCTTTGATGTCTTGCCGCGTCTTGTGCGTCGTGGCGAAAAATATGATGTGATTGTGCTGGATCCTCCGACGTTTTCCCGGGGACGGGGCGGACGGGTTTTCCGCGCCGGTGAGGATCTCGTCCGCCTTGCCAAGCAGGCGGCAGCTTGCACTACGGACGGGGGATGGATATTGCTTTCAACAAACTGCTCCACAATCAGCACAGCCGATTTGAAGTTCATGGTGCGCAATGAAATTCCGCAGGCGCGGGAAGTGCTCATTCCCGACCCTCTGTCGGATTTCCCAGGCGGCACCGGATCGACGACGTTATGGGTTCGGATAGAGGCCGATTAGAGATTCTTGGACTCAGACCAACTCTTGGATTTGTTTGGATCATTGGCTGGCAGCCAATGCCACATGGCATCGGCATCCTGCCGATGTTCTGAGTCTGTTTGTCGTTCCGCATTGACTCGCTCGCTCCCGTGCTCCGCCGGAGGCCCTTGGACTGCTGCAATTCCTTTGCAGCTCTGGGGAGAAAGCACTGTTTGCAGGCTCGACG
>JBGSVX010000591.1:0-2604 GCA_041752795.1 Terrimicrobiaceae bacterium | reverse complement strand
AGAAGAGGATTTGTCATCACGCCGGGCGAGCGCTTTGTGGTGGCCGAGGATGTGGTGACCCGTGGGGGACGTGTCCAGGAAACCATCGATATCGTGCGGAAACATGGTGGGGTCGTTCTTGCGGCGGGTTCCATCGTGGATCGCAGTGGAGGAAACCTCCCGGACTTTGGATGTCCTTTTGTTTCGTTAGTGAAAATGACCCCCGAAACCTTCGCTCCCGGGGATATTCCTCCTGATTTGGCAGGGATCCCTGCGATCAAACCCGGCAGCAAATAGCGGGTCTTGCCAGAAACGCCCGCCCACGATACCCTGCATTCATGAATCCAACCGTTGCTGCCAAGTCTCCCGTCAAGGTCACTGTTGAAAACGGAAAAGACTACTGGTGGTGTTCCTGTGGTCTGTCGGCATCCCAGCCATTTTGTGATGGCTCCCACAAAGGCAGCGGCTTCTCCCCCACCAAATACACAGCAGACAAAGATGGTGATGTCTGGTTTTGTCAGTGCAAACACAGTGCCAACGGAGTTCTCTGCGATGGCGCTCACAAATCCCTTCCATGAAAACCAAACTTCCTTCCACGGGGATATTCGCATTTTTCGCGATTGTGTTGATTCTTTCTGCCTCGGCAGCCCACGCCGGCCAAAGCGCCAAGCAGGCGGCCGCCGCCCTGCCCGAACGATTTCGCGCAAACATTGTCAAGGTGAGTGCCGATAATGGCACTCCCGATCCGCCGCAATGGTATTTTGTCTGTCGGGCCAGTCACGGCGAAGATGGTATCGTCTCAATCACGGTCAAAAAGGGAGCAATCACCCAGCAAAAGCCATCCTTGGATTTGAGAGTCGCGCTTGGGGATTATTCGCGCATTGATCTATCCAAAGTCCTCGTCGATTCGCGTGGGGCATTTTCCATTGCCGAACGTTACGTCTCCAAAGAAAAGGGCACGGTTCTTGCAAATGCCAGCTTCCTGCTCCAACAAGCCGGGGTGGACGCCTCCCCGATCTGGTCGATCTGGTGTTACGATGCCTCGGTAAAATATATTGGCCTGATCAAAATCCTCGCATCAACTGGCGACGTGATTTTGTGGGAATAAATTTTTGGTTGGGAATTTTGATATGAGTGAATTTTTGATTGCGGCCACCGAGGCGGCCCATGCGGCGGGTGGTTTGTTGCGTGCGCATTTTGAGTGTCCCCTCTCCGTGGATGCCAACGAGGCTCATGACATCAAACTCGAGCTGGACCGCCGCTCGCAGGAATTGATTGAGCGGCTGCTTCTGGGACGTTTTCCCGAACATGCTTTTCTCGGCGAAGAGGGAACCACGGGCAAGATCGGAAGTGCTTACGAATGGATCGTGGACCCAATTGATGGCACCGTGAACTTTTTTTACGGGATCCCGCATTTTGCTGTTTCTATCGCGCTCCGTCATGCCGGGAAAATCCTTGTGGGGGTGATTTATGATCCCATGCGCGATGAGTTGTGGGCTGCCGAGGCCGATGGAGTGGCAACCATGAACGGCAAAGCAATCCATGTGAGCAATCGAACGGTGCTTTCCGATGCGATTATTTCCGTTGGTGTTGCCAAGTCTTTGGAATCGATTGATGAGGGATTGAAATTATTCGGGCGTCTGGTGACTTCTGTAAAAAAATGCCGGATGATGGGCAGTGCCGCTCTCGACATGGCTTATGTGTCCAATGGTCGCCTGGATGCCTATATCGAGAGTCAGATCAGCATCTGGGATATTGCCGCCGGGTGGCTGATCCTTGAGCGAGCAGGAGGCCAGGTTGATTTGAAACCCCATCCCACTGCCAAAGAAAAATTTTCCATTGTTGCCACGGCGGGGCACATAGATTTTGGAGTCAAATGACGCGCGCCGGGATCGGATATGATGTCCATCGTTTCCAACACGGGCGGGTCCTCGTGCTTGGTGGAGTCGTGATTCCCCATGAGTGTGGATTGGAGGGGCATTCGGATGCGGATGTCCTCAGTCACGCGATTGCCGATGCTTTGCTTGGGGCCGCAGGTTTGCCGGATATTGGGCATCATTTTCCTCCCGGAGATCCTTCAATTCGCGGAATAAGCAGCCTGATTATTCTCAGACGCGCAGCCGAACTTATCGCCGAGCTTGGAGGCGTCATTCACAATATTGATGCAACCGTGATCGCAGAAGCACCCAAAATTGCCCCGCATTTGCAGGCCATGAAAACCGCTTTGGCCGCAAGCATCGACCTTGAGCAAAATCAGATTGGCATCAAAGCCACGACGAATGAAGGGATGGGCTTCCTTGGCCGGGGAGAAGGCATCGCGGCCATGGCGGTCGCGAGCGTTTCGATCTAGTTCGGCTACAGCCCCTGCTTTCTCGCAGCGTTCTCGAGTTCCATTTGAAACTCCGCCACATCCGCCTGGGATGGTTGGTATCCGGGGGTGGTGGCATTGAGTCCAAGACGTCCGGTCTGATCAAGATACCACTCGGCCTTTTCGCCATCCGAGAATGTGACGCGGCCGCTGACCAAGGCCCCCGGTCGTGTGATTTGATCAATCGTGAGTGAGACTTTTCCCGGAAGCGGTGAGGCTTCCGCGGGATCTGCCAGCTTGTCAATGGCGGGCTCGGC
>JBGSVX010000590.1:0-2285 GCA_041752795.1 Terrimicrobiaceae bacterium | reverse complement strand
GTGGCACTCCGCCGGGAGTGACACTGCCCGGAGCTTGAGAAATCGTTGCTGTCATTTGTGAACCCGATAATATACCGCACAAGCCGCAGGTTCCGCAAGTTCAGGGATTTTCCGCTGCGACCGGATCAGGCCCAAGTCACTTTGCCTTTTGCTTCGCGAATGATGATTTTTTGAAGGAAGTCCACGCCTTTGGCCAGGCCTTCAGATGGGGACATCAGGCTGTCTTCATGTTCCATTGAGAGGGTGCCATCATACCCGAAGAGGCGAAGCGTGCTCACAAAGTCCCGCCAGAAATCCTCGCCATGACCATATCCGACCGTGCGGAAAATCCATGAACGGTTTTTTTCGTCTCCATAATGTTTGGTGTCGAGGTATCCGTTCACGTCCGCATTCACCGGGTAGAGGCCGGTGTCCTTGGCATGCACGTGGAAAATGGCTCCTTCGAGTGCGCGGACCGCTTTGATGGGATCGATGCCCTGCCAGAAAAAGTGGCTGGGGTCAAAGTTGGCGCCGAGGCTGGTTCCGCAGGCTTTACGGAGTTTGAGGAGAGTTTCGGGATTGTAAACGAGGAAGCCGGGATGGGCTTCAAAGGCCACTTTCACACCATGTTCCTTGGCGAAGGCCGCTTGTTTTGACCAATAGGGAATGGCCACTTTGTTCCATTGCCAGTCGAGGACTTTGAGGAAATCCGGAGGCCATGGACAAGTGACCCAGTTCGGGGATTTGGCACCGGGGTGGTCTCCGGGGCAGCCTGAAAAGGTCGTCACGACGGGGACCCCGATTTTGGAGGCCAGTTTGACCGAATCCACAAATGCCTTGTGGTGGGCCGAGGCAATTTTGCGGTCCGGGTGCAGCGGGTTGCCATGACATGAAAGCGAACTGATTGAAAGACCCGACTCATGAATGGCGGCCTGAAATTTTTCGAGTGCGGATTTGCTGGCAAGAAATTGCGCCGGCTTGCAATGCGCGTCTCCGGGATAGGCGCCGGTGCCCAATTCCACGGTTTCACAGCCAAGGCCGGAGATCGTTTGCAGGGCTTTTTTGAGGGGAAGGTTACTGAGGATTGCGGAGAAAACACCAACTTTCATAGGGACGTTATTCATCGCACTTTTGGATGAAGGCGTCGAGTATTTCCCGCAGGGATTGCCAGAGGTTTCAAAGAAATCCAATGGTTACTCAGACCGCCGAAAACACCCCGGTAAAGACCGGACAATTCCCGAATTGCAGAATGATTTGGACAGTGGGTGGAGATTGTGAAACCAGCCGAGTCCTGCGTGCTCTCGAAGCGTAGAATCAGAACTTCCAGCCCAGGTTCATGCTGATAATGTGGCTGAGGAAGTCCTGACGTCCGAAATCAATGTTCCAATAGGCCGAGGCATACCAGTTCTGGCCGAATTGTGCAGTGAGGCCAGCTCCAGCAAAGACGCTGTCGCGGTCCGGAGTGCTTGTCATGTATCCGAAGTCTGCGCCATTTCCACCATCCAGGGAGGAGGCAATATTGCGCGGATTATTCAGGAACTCATGCAGCCAGAACATGCGGACCTCTGGAATGATCGTGATCGATTCCGTCAGATTCCATGTGTAGGCCACCCGTCCGCCAAAGGTTGTCCTCAGGCTGTTGGCGTTTTGCTGTCCCACCCGAAGGTTAAGGCTGTCTGCTCCGCTTTCCGTAAATGGAGCGATCCCCACATAACTGTATTGCACGCCCGCAATTGGTCCCAAGGTAAACTTGCCAATCTCCCAGTCGTAACCAAGGTTTAGGGCTGCGCTGAACTGTCCACCGTTCTGGTTGCTGCGTGCGGAACGATCAATTGTTGAAAACTCAATCGAGCGTCTCACATTGTAATTATTGTAGCCCCCGGCAACGACCCCATCGGCATAAAACCCGCCCTTTGTGTAGGAGGCATAAAGCCCGAAGAGAGCCGAATTAATCGATGTGCGTCCAGCACTGTTGTAGTCGGCATAGGTGCCCTGATAACCGGCAAAGACGCCGGTGGAGAGGGTGCTGGTTGAGGTTTGCTGAGTGGCGATTGTTGATTTCTGATTGCCGGAACTTGCGGCGGAATTCCCGCCGAATGTGTAATCCGCACCAAAGAGGAATCCGCCACTGTTGTATCGGTAGTTGGGCACCTGACTCACGTTGGTGACCTTCGCAAACATTCCATTTCCCTGCGCCCAGATTGACCACGCGGGGGACTGCAAATCAGAGGCGCTTCGTCGAAATGAGTGGGTGAAACGAACCGGTTTGATGGGGGCTGTGCGCCCCCAAACCCCGCAGCGCTCGC
>JBGSVX010000589.1:0-5385 GCA_041752795.1 Terrimicrobiaceae bacterium | reverse complement strand
GCGAGCGCTGCGGGGTTTGGGGGCGCACAGCCCCCATCAAACCGGTTCGTTTCACCCACTCATTTCGACGAAGCGCCTCTTTAAATATGAAAAATTCCTTTCATCGCGCTATTCTCCTTGCCATTCCATTGGCAGCCTCACCGCTCATGACCTCCTGTGTCACTGACCCAAACCAAAGCCAGTTGTTTGATCATCAGGATGAGGGCGGTTACACGACTTATGTCACATTACCCGAAAATTATGATGGTGATGCATATTACTACAACAATCGCTATTATGCAGGCGGCCGCTATGAGCCCGGCACCTATTCATACAGGGGCCGGACCTACAACAATCGCTATTACCACAATGGCCAATACATTTATGGAGGGGAGTTTCGTCAGCGCTCATCTTCTGCCGGTTATCGGGGTTCAGCCATGCGGCCGACAAGTTCAACCTCCTATATGACCTATCGCACTCTTCCGACCGATTATTCCGGGGATGCCTATTACTATAACAATATGTATTACGCCGGGGGCCGCTACGAGGAGGGTCCCTATTCATACAGGGGGCGGACCTATGATCATAGGTATTTCCATAATGGCCAATACATTTATGGTGGAGAGTTTCGTCGTTCGGGAACCACGATCTCCACACACCGCTCCGACCCCTCGTATCGTACAACGACACGTCGCGTGTCCTATTGATACCCCAAAAAACCCGCATCGATTGCCGCCTCCCCCCAGGTGGGGGGGCACCACGGGTAAAGTCAGTTGCAGTTTTGGCTGCTTGGGATCTATTCAGCCCCTCCAGAAAGGTGGGGCTCCATTAACATCAAAGCAGCGGCCATTTCTCTTTCTGCCGCAAGCAACTCCCTGAGTGTTCGCGGAACACGCATAAAACCAAGTCGTCCGGCGAGAAGAGATGAAAACTCATAGGCAGCCATCTCGTGATATTCAATGCGCAGACATTGGGAGACGATCTGGAGATCCCTTGAGGCTGGGAATGCGAATTCTTGAAAACTCTCCACCCCACCTTTGATCAGGTGCTCAAACGCCGTGGGTTTGTTGTCTCCACGGGGTTCGCCATGACGTTCAAAGATGGCCGTTATTTCAGCGACTTGGTCATAATTGTTGTTGGCGTGAATGAGGATTAAGTCCCGCAATTTATCGTTATGACACGAAGAGATCAAAGCCGGCATTGCCTCACAAAGGAGAACCTCCATTTTGTAGATCTCCCGGAGATGATTGAAGAACATTTCGTGGCGCGAGTGAACGGCACCGCGCGTGGAAAAATGCTCTGATCGAGGAATCGGCTTCCGATCAATGGAGGAACACATGTTCAGGAGTGGTTTACATTCCTGGCGTATCTGATTTTTGCTTTGCCTGTTCCCGATTCTTCAAAAAGCCATAAAGCTTTGCTGCTCCGAAAAGAAAAAGAGCTGGCGGAGTTAATGCGGAAAGCAAACGAAAGGAGGCCATAAAGATCGAGCGAAGGGGCATTCTGTTCAGGACATAACCGACAGCCATCGCACTTAGAACCGCTGTTGTCGGCGACTTGCGAACTTGTTTCTCACACTCTTGATGGCGATAAAGGATCTCTCGTCGTGCATTCCTCATCATGGCGTCGATTCAATCATCCAAACCTGCGCTTGGTGTAGCCTGCTTTGATTCGGTATTCACAGTTTTACCAGAATCTCAGGTTGCTGGTAAAACGCCCCATCTGTTTAACCAAGGAATCATTGCCATGGTCATGTCGGTATTCCCTGATTTGATCCATTGCGTTTTCGGCTCCGTTCATTGCCGTTCCGTATCCCTGCTGGATGCGTTGTGCCGCAGGAGTGAGAGCTGCCAGGATGGCTTCGCGCATTGTCGTCAGTGGTTCCTCGACATATTGCTCGCCAAACGTAGGCTTCTTGGTGCCCTGCATCAGAAGGTAGCCAAAGGCCGTTCCCAATGCAATCGCGCAAAGCACTGTCGGAACCGGATTGGATCGAACATATTCTTTTGAAGCCGTCAAAGTCTCCTCAATCTTGAGGGATGCCGACTGGTAAATTTCTTTTGCGGCCTTTGTAACGCCTTGGGTTACCTCCGTGGTTGTGTCGGTTACATCCTCTGCAACCTCTTCGACAGCCTCGGAGATGTGTTTTACCGCTACGACGGAATTTTTTGCTGCCTGCTCTGCCAGGTCGTTTGTGCGACGCGCAATCTCATTGCCGGGTTCAGGCGATTGATTAAATGGCTGGTCTGCATGTGGCTCTGGTATCATAAAAATGATTTCTTGACGCATTCTTGGTCAGTTGGATTTCAATAATGAGATTCTGCTCTTTCAGGCGCGCCCTTTGAAGCCTCCCATAAAGTACATAATCAGCACTATCAGGAGAATGAGTCCAAGTGCACCTCCGCCAAATGCCGGTCCGCCTAGATAAAAGCCACCGCCCCCAAAGAGGAGCAGAAGCACAAGTAGTATAAGGATAATATTCACAATCTAATAATCACATATGCGACTGTTGATTACCATGGGGTGTTACCCGACTGTTTGCATGATCGGGTTTCAACCCATAGACCTGAATGCTCTTCGTTGCCAAATTTAATTGAACACCAACCAATTTCTACCTTCCAATGCGCCCAACCACTCATCTCGATTCCACAGCGAAAGCTCATCCCGACAGCGTCAATGGCCGTTTGGCTGAAACCCTTGACTCGCAACGAGACGCCATCATCAATGAATGGCTTGAGAGGGTTCGGAAAGATCCTTTCATTCCGACTGATTCGTTGACTTTGGACCAGGTCCGCGACCATCTTCCACAGCTTTTTGATGATTTAACTCAAACCCTAACCCGATATGGGAGTGATGTTGTGGCGGAGCAGTCTGAAAGAGATGGCGAGCAGCACGGTATCGCCCGCTGGCAGCAGGGTTTCGAATTGCCAGAAATGTTGCGCGAATTGATGCACCTTCGCGCGATCCTGATTCATCGCCTCGGACTTTTTGAAGCGAGCAATGAAGATTATGGCATGGTCGCCAGGTTTTTTGTAACCACCACGCTGCATGGATTTCTGGATCGCATGGGA
Organism: Terrimicrobiaceae bacterium; assembly: GCA_041752795.1. Classification (GTDB taxonomy): domain Bacteria; phylum Verrucomicrobiota; class Verrucomicrobiia; order Chthoniobacterales; family Terrimicrobiaceae; genus JAJTZA01. Next base: position 2,335 of record JBGSVX010000589.1, on the reverse strand, counting down.
ATTAATGCCACTGAACAATTTTTGGCTCAAGAATCGGGCAAACCCGTGAGCACACAAACAAACAAGGCATAGTGCCTTTGAATTTCAGTAGGCATTGACCCCATTGCAAGGCAGATTTTCTCAAACTACTTTAGGGTCTTATGAAAAAACTAATCAGCTATTCACTTGGAGCTATTCTGGCAACAGGAGTTCTATTATCGGTCGGCAATGCTCATTCACAAAGCATGACGGTCAAAGAGACCCCCGTCACATCGATGGGAACAATTACGGAATTTAATCCGAAAACCATTATGATCATGACTCCAGAAGGAACCAAAGCGGTCAGCTACGGCTACAGCAAAACAACCACCTATGTTGACGAGCTTGGCAACCCCGTTCCCATGGAGCTTGTAAAGTCGGGAGTTCCTGTGACCATTTACTACACGGGCTCGGGCTCAACCATGGTGGCAAACAAAGTGGTTGTGAGAAAAGCAACGGCCACGAGTCCCGCGGTGATCCAAGAAAAAACCACAACCACAACGACTCCTTGATCTTGGGTTCTCAGTGATCCGGAATTAATAATCCTGGATTTTATAGAAAGCGGCTCGATTCCAATCGGGCCGCTTTTTTGTTTTCGAAATCCTGGGCACTGCCAGCCGCGACTGGGTGAAGTTCTTCACGTGAGAGCGGCCTCCAGAACGCTGGCAACGGTTTGGATTTCGGAGGAGGTGTTGTAAAAGTGGGGGCTGAATCGAAGCCACCGGGTTCCATCGCGGGAGGAGCGGAGGGATGCGATGATGTGATGTTTTTCGAGAGCAGCGAAGAGGTGTTCTGCGCTGGTTTTCGGGTGTTTGGCAGTGAGGATGCCTGAGCGCATGGGCTCATGAGAACGAGGGGAGAGGAATTCGAATTGGAGGCGGGCGAGATGATCTTCCAATTCATCGCGCAGGGCGAGGATGGTGCTTTGCACATTGGGGATCCCCTCCGTGGCGATCAAGTCGAGGGCGGCTTTCATTCCATAAATGCCGGTCGCATTAAGAACTCCCGGTTCGTAGCGACGGGCTCCGGCTTCGAATTCAATTTCATTGCCGGCAATGAACTCAGGGGATTTCACGTTCCATGCGCCGAGCAGGGTCGGTCGGCAGCGATCAAAGTTCCTTCGCGAGACAAAGACGATCCCGATGGCCATGGGCCCCAGCATCCATTTGTGGGAGTCCGCGCTGAGAAAGTCCACGCTGGCTGCGTCAGTAGGGAATGCGCCGATTGTCTGGATGGCGTCCAGCGAAAAAAGAATTCCCTGCGAGCGCAGGAGTTCCCCGATGGCCGGCACGTCGATTCTCCAGCCCGAGAGATAGTGACATGAGGCCAGTGCGACCAATTTGGTACGAGGCGAGAGGGCGTCCCGGACCTCATCCACGGTGATGCGTCCCGGAACGGAGGGATTCACAAACACGATATTCACCCCGAGGGTTCGCAAATTGATCCATGGATAGACGTTCGAGGGATAGTCGTCTGCAAAACAAACGACTTCATCTCCCGGGGACCATGTGAGTCCATTGGCAAAGAGACTCAGGCCAAGTGCCGTGGGTCCGAGCAGGGCGATTTCATCTTCGCCGGCTCCGATGGTTTGAGCGCAGATTTCGCGGGTTTGGCGAATCACGCGCAGGACGTCTGCAAATTCCTGCTGTTGCAGGCTACTGGCGCGGGCTTGGTCGGCCATCGCATCAGCAACGCAGGCGGGCAGGGCGGTCACTCCCGCATGCGCGAGAAAGATCTGACGTCCGGCAACCGGGAACTTCTCGAGGCGTTCATTTTCGTTGGCAAAAGTTCTCACGCCTTGCTTTCGCCTTCTTCGATGAGCTTCCAGAATCCGCGGGCTTCACTGAGTTGCGCGTCTTCGTCCATCGGGAGATTCGATCGGAAGAGAAAATCTCGAATCGTGTTTTTGTGGAGAACACGATGAATGAGGACCCCTTTTGCGTGGGCTTCGAAATAAATACGGTAATCCTTGGCCCGAAACCGAAACAGGGCGCGGCCCTCCCGCTGAACCCGACCGAACCGCGAAGAATCAAGATCTGCGAGGTCCCCGGGCATCAATTGAAAATCCATCAGAATTTCCAACTGAAGGTCTTTTGGGAGTGCCGCCATCTCGGCAGCACTCAGCGCATTAAAAATAACTTGAAACACGGACCGACTTTTCCTTGGAGCCGGCGATTGGTCAAGGATTGGCTTTGACCGGGTCCTGATTGATTTTTACGGTCCTGGGGCCGCTTGTGAGTTGGATGAGGTCATTTACCACCCGGATCGCTTCGTCACGAACGGGGTCGGGCTGCACGACTTCCTCGGCTTTTGCCTC
>JBGSVX010000588.1:0-1575 GCA_041752795.1 Terrimicrobiaceae bacterium | reverse complement strand
AGTCCTTCGAGTGCGTGCTGCGTTTGATGACCGATTCCGCGAGGTCACCAACCACGGCCACTGATCCGAGAAGAAGCCCGAGAATGATCACATCATCAAACCGGAACGCACTGAGTTTGTCGGGCATCATGGCATAGATCCAGACACTGCCGAGCAGCGAGGCAATGAGTGCCCCGAAAAATCCCTCCCATGTTTTGTGAGGGCTGATGTGGGAAGCAAACGGGTGTTTTCCGAAGAGACTGCCAAACACATAAGCGCCCATATCGCTGAACTTTGTGACGATCAGCAAAAAGACAATGTAATACTGCCCGGTGGTTTGACCCATGTCCGTGCGCGGAGCAAGGAACAGAATTTTCGTCAAAAAATTGAAAAGCCATGGAATGTAAAGAAGGCCGAAGACCGTGTAAGCGATTGATTCCAGCGGGGCACGCTCTTCGGCAATCCGCCACATTTGACGCGCAAACACCACAAACAAAAACCCCACCAGCACACCCATTTCCAGCTCCGGGAATGCCGCCGAACCATGCGACTGCTGATAAAAGAAGCTGGCAAGCAGGTACACCGCTGCGCAGAGCATCCCGGTGAGTGTGAAAACCGGCGTGCCCTGATCTTTGAGCATCCCGAAATATTCTCTCAGAGCGGCAAGGGCCACGACGAAGATGATTGCAAAAAATCCGATGTCCCTGTCCAGAACGACCGATGCCGCAATCATTGCCCAGAGCCCAAGCGTGCTGGCAAGTCGGAGGAAAAAGGTGACCCGGCGGGATTTCATTTCAGACCCGCATTGCTAACGGGTCAGTGCACCCGGTGTCGAGCGAGTTTCCCTTTCCTTTCTGGCAATTTCTACCAGAAACGGTTGGCTCCAAGCTCGCTGATTGGCTCGTCCGGGCTGATTATTGCAATTCCCCGGTAAATACTCTCAGCCGCATGCAAGCGGTCGAAAGGATCGCGATGGACGGGGGGAAGTTCTCCGGAAATATATACGACCTCGCTTTCCATCGGGAGCAACTCGATTTGAAAAAAGGCAAGACGCGAAGGAATCCACTGACGGGGAGAAGCAGGCAGAGGGAGTTTTCCTGCGGAATTTTTGAAGGTGATTTCCCAAACACCTGCCATGCTGAAAAACAGGCGATCCGAGGCATCGATCCGTTCCCGGGCCCTTGCCGGAAGGATATCCGGGCTCAGAGCGAGCCAGAGAAAGACGCAGGTATCGAGAATGTGGCTCACAGGCCGAATTCATGAATCTGGCTGTCGCTCATGGGAGCCAGGGCCTCTGCCGCCACGGGAAACGGAGGATCCAGTGTTTCCCCAACCCGCGGACGCGGAGACCGGGAGATGCCCTTTTGCAGCGGCACCAAGCAGGCAATGGGACGTTTGCCGCGTGCAATCACGACCTCCTCTCCATCTTCAACGGCGGCAAGATACCGCGAAAGATGCGTTTTGGCTTGATGCACAGTCACAATCATACAGAAAACCCTACAAATTAGTCAGAGTTAGTCAAGTAACTGCTTTTCAGCAGGCTCCCTCGGTGGAACCTGAGGTCAGGGCCGGGGAGAAGCAACCGAGACCCCGCAG
>JBGSVX010000587.1:0-2210 GCA_041752795.1 Terrimicrobiaceae bacterium | reverse complement strand
GGCTCTTCTCCACTACATGCCATTACGCAGCCCTACCCTTTGTATTTATCGGGTTCCGATGCCCTTCTAATCTAATTTTTTTCCAGTTTTTGCTTCAAACTGCGGAACTTGGGCTAATACAGATAGTGGAATAAGTGCAGGAAGCCCGTGCCCCCGGCAATGCCAGGCAGAAACGGATCGCGGGGCGGTAAAATGACGGGTGTGGCTACAGGGGCTCCGAGAGGCTTTTTGAGATACTGCCCATCAGCGAATCGATCGTGGCAGCTTTGAGGAATTGATCGCGCGTCCATGCCATTGCGCCGGAGCCGGTGGTCATCCATGCGGCCAATTTCCGGGATTCTTTTTGGGCTGCTTCGGCGCGGTGTTTCCTGCGCTTTTCGTAAAGTGAAAAGGCGGACGGGAGAAACCTCGAGTCTGTGCGGGAAAGTTCGTCGGCCATCACGGCGGCAGATTCCAAAGCCATGGAGGCACCAACGCCCGCAGTGGGCAGGAAGGCGCAGGCCGCATCGCCGAGGAGTGCCACCCGCCCGCGGGTCCAAGACTCGGATTTTTGGTCGGCAAGATTCCAAAAAAACAAATTGTGGGTTTCCTCGGGAAAGGTCGCCACGATTTCGGCAGGCCGTCCGGTCATGGAAGAAAAGGCTTTGCGAACCGCCGCGCCTTCTCCTTCGATGGCTCCCGGACCAATCAAATGTTTCGGAGCTGCAAGGACACATCCGGTTTTTTCCAGTGTGGGATAAATTCCAAGGAGACATTCATGGCCCCAAAATTCGCTGACCGTATTTCGCGGGTGGTCGGGCATGTCCGCCCACCAAACCCAGAGGCCCCAGCCGGTGGCTTCGTCCGGTTTGGGTCCAAAAACCATCTGACGTGTTGCCGAATGAATGCCGTCGGCTCCAATCACCCCATCAAACTCTTCGGTTGTGCCGTTTTGATACCGGACAACCACATGGTCTTTGCGATCGTCTATTCCATGAAGTACGGTTTCCATGTGAACCGGCACATCGGGTGCAGCAGATCGCAAAAGATCCACGAGGTCTCTTCGCAGGATTTGACCCGTGTAACCGAATTGTTCGGTGATCGGGGTTAAGTCAAAACGGTGGAGTATTTCTCCATGACCGTTGCTAACCTCGTAAAACCGAAACTCCGCACTGCGTTTGCGAAACTCATCAAAGAGACCCAATCCATGCAAAACCCTGCTCCCAATCGGATAGAGCGTGATCATATACCCCGCTTGGTCGGTGCGCGAGGCCCTCTCGATCACGGAGACTTGCTGACCTCTCTGGCGCAGCAGTGCGGCCAGAGCCATCCCGCCAATGCCTGCTCCGACGATCAGGATTTTCATGACATGTTCAGACTTTTCTGAGGAGGTCCTCGGTCATTTCCCAACTCATACACGCATCAGTCACTGAGACCCCATATTTGAGGGCAGAGAGATCCTGACCGAGTGGCTGGGCACCTTCATGGAGATTGCTTTCCAGCATGACCCCGATAATTTCCCTGCGGCCATCGGCGCGCTGTTCCAAAATGCTTTTCCAGACGTCCGGTTGACGCCTTGGGTCCTTGCCCGAGTTTGCGTGACTGCAATCAATCATAAGCGAGGGGTGAAGGCCTGCTTTGGAAAGTGCCGCGCAGGCCTCGGCCACATGACTTGGTGAGTAATTCGGTCCCTTGCGGCCGCCGCGAAGCACGACGTGATTGTCCGGGTTGCCGGTTGTTTTGATGATGCTCGTCGAACCGTCCTGGTCGATCCCCAGAAAACTGTGGGCCGAGCGAGCACTGCGCATCGCATCAATGGCGACCTGCACATCCCCATCGGTTCCATTTTTGAAGCCAACAGGCATGGACAGACCACTGGCCATCTCCCGATGGGTCTGCGATTCCGTCGTCCGGGCTCCAATCGCCGCCCACGAAATCATGTCCGCAAGATACTGCGGAATAATCGGGTCCAAAAATTCCGTTGCGGTCGGCAGTCCCAAATCAGCAAATTTGAGCAACAGTTCCCTTGCGAGCCCGATGCCGCGGGCCAGATCGCAGGATTCATCCATGAGCGGATCATTAACCAAACCCTTCCACCCAACCGTGGTGCGGGGCTTTTCAAAATACACACGCATCACGATGAACAACCGGTCGGACACGTCACGTGCCAACGAAATCAAACGCTCGGCATACTCTGCCGCAGCAAGCGGGTCATGAATCGAGCATGGCCC
>JBGSVX010000586.1:0-1862 GCA_041752795.1 Terrimicrobiaceae bacterium | reverse complement strand
GCTTCTGGCCATTGGCCTGCGGGCCCTTTTGCTTTGGTATTCCCCTTTGGCTTACTGGGGCAGTGATTCCCGCTCTTTCATGGGATTCACCGACGGAGTGATCAACAAATTTTATTTCAGCATCAACGAGAAGCGGCGATATCTTTACCCCCTGCTCATGTTGCCGCTGTCCCTGTTGCCGGGTGGCACACTGCGGTGGGTCGCAATTTTTCAGGCCGCTCTGGGAGTCCTCACAATTTTTCCATTTGTTTACCTCATCAGAAAAAGTTTCGTGGCATGGCATCTCTGGGTGGTTCCGTTAAGTCTGATCTTTGCCGGCCTGCCGGTTTTCCTGTGGTATGAACATGAACTCATTGCGGAGTGTGTGTTTTTTCAGGGATTCGTTTGGGCCATGGCCGGGTGGGTGGCCTGGGTTTCACAGACGAATCGCGCCAGAGCATGCCGCCTGTGGTGGTGGTTTTTTGTTCCGTTTGCCGTGATGGTGCTGACCAAACCCTCCACCAAATTTCTGTGGCCGGGAGTCCTTCTTGCATTGGTCTTTGTGGGCGCTTGGGGGATTCTTCGTTGGAAACAATGGGCTGCTTTGGCTGCCTTGTTTTTGGCGGGGCTCACCGTGGGAGATGATGATCAAAGCGCCTGGCTGCTTTATACCAGTTCTTTTCCGCTGACCCGCATGGACTCTGCACTTCATGCAAACTACAAAGAGGAAATTCGCAGCTTGGTTGAGCTGAAGGCGGCCGGGTTGTCCTTTTACGAGGAGGTGGATGATGATGTGCACGATTTTCTGAGGAGCCCGGAAAATTTTCCGGAATACCCGTCCTGGCACGCTTTGGCCGATGATGAAAAGGCACTTGGAAAACTTTATCGGGAGTTGGCCATGGAAGCCATTGCGTCACGTCCTCTCGCCTTTCTCCAGATCGCCCTTCAGCGATTGGCCGGCTCGGCCAACATGTCAGAGTTCAACGTGGATCGGTTCGAGGATCAGTATTTTGTGAGGCGGTTTCGTGAAGCTTGGGACAAATCCCGCAATTCGGAGAGCATGATCCGGATCGCGTTCGGTGTTCCCAAAGGCGACCCGCTTCCGCCATGGGAGGACTTCGAAAAGCAGATTTCTCCCCGCCCCGACTCGACCGCTGCAAGAATGATCAATTCTTGGGCCGGCTCGTACGAGGAACTCGGAAAAATTCTCGAAATGCCAGAGGGTCAGCGTACCCCACTTCACCTTCTGCGCCCGACATGGCTCGGATGGGTGATTGCTGCCGGTTTGCTTATGTCGCTATTTCCGGCATACCGCCCCGCACTTGGAGTCTGGAGCATCGCGGCTGGAGGCTATTTGGTCGGCGTTTATCTGGTTGGCGTCCAACACGCCCGCTATTTCGCGCTGGCCTGGCCGCTCATCATTTTGCTCATGGCCGTGCCATTGGATGGTGTGGTCCGATGGCTGACGAACAGAAGATTTCGACCTCATTAAAAGCCGGGAGACAGCTGTTCCGCTATCTTGTGAACCCAACTCTCTGGGCGGGGTTCCAGTCATTGTGAACTCTTTCCACATCCGGCAAAATCCGGCGCACATATTCAGACGCGTGCTCGGGAGCAATTCGCGGATCAGCGCTCAAGGTCCAATTCACAGGATATCCATACGCGCGGAGCAGAGGGTTGAACCGGGGCTCGAAGACCTCGATGTCACTTGCAGTGAACCAATGGCTCCAACTCCCGCTGGATTTGGTTCGAACCACCCGGCGGACTCCCTCCTCGACTTCTGCATCGCGGGGAACCGGAATTCCAAGATGATCCTCGAGCGGCGCCAGATCCCCTGCAACCATGTCCTCATACCGCAGCAGGAATGGCGATGGACAACTGTT
>JBGSVX010000585.1:0-6868 GCA_041752795.1 Terrimicrobiaceae bacterium | reverse complement strand
CTCATAACTGCGAAAAACCAAATCGCGATCCCGTTCTGCAACAATCCTGACGCTCTGCTCAGCGATCGGATCTTCCGCACCAACCATCCAACTGGAGAAGAACTGGCCTTGGTAGTTGGGATTTTCCCCATGTACAGTAAGCGAATACTCGAGAAGATCGCCCACACGCGTATCGCTCACATCCATGACGAGCGTCACGCGACCACTAAGAAGATTGTTTTCAAGTCCCGGCTCGCGCACCAATTCGCGCACTTCCGTCTCGGCAAGGCGATCCAATCGTTTGCCGTCTCTCAGGATTGAGACCTTGTGGAAGCTTACAGATTCGTAGAGAGGATCGATGGAAACTTGAATTCGTGACCCATTTTGAACGCCATTGGCTTCAAGAAGAAGACGGGCCATATGATAATAGTTTTCCTGAGGATCCACTTTGGTTTGGTAATCCTTCAGCACTGTAAACATCCCTCCCCGCAAATCTCCCGAGGGAAAACTTTCTGGAGTTCTGACCTCCTTGGTGACGACCCAGTCCGGCTCTGGAGCAATTCTCCATGGGGGAGGGGAGGGATCCTGAGCAGAGAGGTTTCCGGTTAAGTGCAGGAATTCAAGGACAAGGCACACAACGATCAAATTCCGCCAATTCGTGCAACGACAACATCCTTGTTTGCCCGATCGTTGCTCAAAACTCATGTCCTCCGTATCTACCTTGCCTGAGGCTTGCCTCTCAATCTCAAACCCCGCTCACAATTAAAAAATCTGAAATGAACGGCGACGGGATGTGATCCTCCCCGCCAAAAACGCATTTTTCTGTTGCGCAGAATGAAATCGCGGCCATTTTGATCGTTATGGAAAAACCGATCATCACCGCCTACGTCAAAACGGTCTGTGGCTGGAGCAATGGCATCCGCGCCGTGCTTGCCAAACATGACATTCCCTACACGGAAAAAGACATCATCAAATTCCCCGAGCTCCGTTTTGAAATGGAGCAACTCAGCGGTCAGCCCCTCTCTCCCTGCGTGGTTGTCAATGGCACCATGCTTGCAGACATCAGCGGTGAGGAACTCGAAGGCTACCTTTTGGAAAATAGTTTGGTCTTCGATTCCAACAAACCGGTTGACGTGCCCTTGAATGCCCCGTGTTCTGATGAGGAACATGCGGCCATGGTTCGCGTGCAAGTGTGATTTATTCTTCCCTCCGCCATGAGTGTGCACAAACGTGTTCTCTGTATTCTGGCGGATGGTTTTGAAGAAATTGAAGCAGTCACGCCGATTGATCTCCTCCGGCGGGCCGGAGTGGAAGTCGTGATTGCATCAGCCACCTCCGTTCACCAACTCACCGGACGCTCCGGGATCCGATTGGAAGCCGATGAGGTGCTGGGAAAGCACAGTCCCTTTGAGTTTGATATGTTGTTGCTGCCAGGAGGCCCCGCAGTCAAAGCTCTGAGGGAAGATTTCCGGATCTCCACGCTGATTAAAGACTTTGCCGAACAGGGCAAATTTGTCTGCGCAATTTGCGCGGCACCGCTCTTGCTCAAAGACGCAGGACTTCTGGAATCCAAAGCCTTCACCTGTCACTTCTCGGCACTTCCCGAACTCCCAGAGGCACAAACCGCCGAACGGGTGATTGAGGACGATCGAATCATCACTTCACGCGGAGCAGGAACCTCTCTGGATTTTGCTCTGACCCTTGTGCGCAGGCTCTGCGGTGAGGAAAAATCCAACGAAGTACGCGAAGCCATCATGGCCTGACTCCAATGTCGTTAGGGAATTCGACCATCAGGATAGATGCCTATCGTTTCAGTAGAGCATGTTGCGCGATTCATGTCGGCGCACTTCCAAAGCCCGGTCCTGACAAGCAGGACCCTCCATCGGAGTCACAGCGGGATGAGAAATTCCCGCCCGCAACGCTTCGCGTAGCAATGCGGGCGTGGCACGCAGAATAGGGCTCCTTTGGAGGGTCCTGCTTGTCAGGACCGCCCAATCCGCTACCAATCCCGAACGGCTTTGGGCCTAACTCCGGATCGGTCATAAAAATTTCCCAAACTTTGCGATTGCATGGCAATTCTCATTGGGTATTCTGACGGGCTACCAAATTTTTATGCCTAAGCCCATTGCACGCAGCAAGACCCGCAAGTCGGTCGCCAAAAGATTCAAAGTGACCGGAACCGGCAAACTGGTTCGCTCCAAGCCCGGGCGGCGTCACCTTCTTTCCTCCAAATCCGCAGGACGCAAGCGCAAGCTCGCCAAATCTGCGGTCGTCTCTGATCAGGACACTCCTCGTATGAAGGAGTGTCTGCCGTTCATTTGACGCTAACCTGGATCTTCCCGACTGGCCACGCGATAGGCGTGGCATAACTCGGAACGGTGAGTCGGAAGATCCCAAACAACAACCAACAACCGTTCCGAAGGAGCCTCCGTGCGGTGAAAGCCGTTCCGGAGGAACAAAGACATGCCAAGAGCAACTAATTCGCCCGCCAGTCGTGCGCGGCGCAAACGAGTGATCGATGCCTCGAAGGGATATCGTGGCCGCCGGTCCAAACTGTTCCGTTACGCCAAAGATGCCCAGATGAAGGCCAAAACATGGGCCTACCGGGATCGCAAAAACCGGAAACGCACATTCCGTGCCCTTTGGGTCACCCGTCTGAGTGCTGCCGTCCGCGCGGAAGGTATCACCTACAGCCGTTTCATTGAAGGCCTCAAGGCCGCAAATATTCTTCTGGACCGCAAGGTGCTCTCGGATATTGCTGTGACCGATGAAGCCGCATTCAAGAAGGTTGTCGACTTGGCCAAATCGGCCCTGGAAAAGAAAGCGGCCTGATTCCGGCTGCTTGACCGATTGATTCGTCAGCTTGCGGGCTTTGCTCCAAGTTGGCGGGTTGGAAGGACAACCGATGACTGAAGAACTCATCGCCGGGCTTCAAGCCCGTGCCCTTGAACAAATTGCCGCTGCGGATGCCTCCTCCTTGGAAGGCATCCGGGTGGCGTTGTTGGGCAAGCAGGGTGAACTGACCAAGCTCGGCGAGGGGATGCGCAATCTCTCCAAAGAGGAACGTCCGCGTTTCGGGAAATTTCTGAATGACCTCCGGTCGGTTGTAACCGGCGCTCTGGAGGCCAAAACCAGCGCGATTCAATCGGAAAAAGATGCCGCCGCCTTTGCGGGTCTGGATATTTCGCTTCCTGGTGTCCGACCAGTGACCGGCTCTTTGCATCCGCTCACGCAATTGCTTGATCGGGCTGTCTCGATTTTCCGGCGCATGGGATTTGTGATGGCGGACGGGCCGGATGTGGAAACCGAGTGGCATTGTTTTGATGCGCTCAACACCCCGGCCGATCATCCCGCGCGCAATGAGCAGGACACCTTTTATTTGCCCGATGGGAGGTTGCTTCGCTCCCACACCTCAACCGTGCAGATTCGTGTGATGGAATCCCAGCATCCGCCGGTTCGAATCATTTCTCCGGGTTCGGCCTATCGCCGCGATGAAGTCGATGCGACCCACCTTGCGCAATTCACGCAAATGGAAGGATTGGCTGTTGGCCCCGACATCTCGCTCGCGGACCTCAAGGGAACTCTGGAATTTTTCTTCCGCGAACTCTTCGGCGAAGAAACGGAAACCCGGTTCCGCCCGCACTTTTTTCCATTCACCGAACCGAGCTACGAAATTGACATCCGTGCCGAGGCACTTGGCGGCAAGTGGATGGAGCTTGCCGGGTGCGGGGTGGTGGACCCAGCGGTGTTTGAAGCCATCTGTTCCAAACGCGGTGATCGGGTCTATGACCCCGAGGTCGTGAGCGGTTTTGCTTTTGGATTCGGGCTGGAACGCCTTGCCATGAATCTTGGACGCATCCCGGATATCCGGATGTTGGTTGATAATGATCTCCGCTTTTTAAAACAATTTCCGGGATGAATATTTCGATTGCCTGGCTTTCTGAGTATCTGGACCTTCCTTCAACGCAGGAAGCACTGGAGGACGTTTTGAATGGGGCCGGTCTCACCGTGGAAGGAACCCAATGCCACGGTGCGGATTTTCCGCAGGTGGTCGTCGCACAAATCCTGGAGTCCACCCAGCATCCCAATGCCGACCGGCTCAGCGTCTGCAAAGTGGATGATGGTTCCGGTCAGCCGCGTCAGATTGTCTGCGGCGCAAAAAATTATCAGATCGGTGACAAGGTTCCTCTCGCTTTGCCTGGGGCTGTGCTACCGGGGGATTTTAAAATCAAGACCGGCAAACTGCGCGGGGTCGAAAGTGAAGGAATGATGTGCAGTGCCAAGGAACTCAATCTTCCGGGTGATGCCTCGGGGTTGTTGATTCTTCCCGCCTCTTCGCAAGTCGGTGCTCCGATCTCCAGCCTTTTTCCCGCAGACTCCATGCTGGAACTTGAAGTGACCCCCAACCGGCCCGACTGCCTGAGTCATCTGGGCATCGCCCGCGAAATCTCGGCGTTCACCGGGGCGACCCTCCGGCCTCCACAGGTCAGCATTCCAAGTCAGAGCATCGAATCCGCTTTTACTGCCGAAGCGGCTTCCCTTTGCCCATTTTATTCCCTGCGGTCATTCTCGGGCGTGAAGGTATCCGCCTCACCTGCCTGGCTCTCTTCCCGCTTGGAATCCATTGGTCTGCGTTCGATCAACAATGTGGTGGATATCACCAACTTTGTGATGATGGAACTGGGGCAGCCATTGCATGCCTTTGATGCGGACAAAATCCGTGGGGCCGTTCGCGTCCGGCTTGCGACCGATGGGGAAGAATTTCTTGCGCTGGATGGCCGCTCCTACCAGCTCCAAGCCCATGATATTGTGATTGCGGATGATTCCGGTCCGATTGCATTGGCCGGCGTGATGGGTGGTCAGCACAGTGGCGTCACTGAATCGACCACGAGGGTGCTCCTGGAGAGTGCGGTGTTTGATCCGGCCGCCGTGCGACGCACCGCCCGCCGGTTGGACCTTCATTCGGACTCCAGTTATCGTTTTGAGCGGGGGATTGATTTGGAAATGATTTTGCCGGCTTCCGCTCGGGCCGCCGAATTGATCCAGACCCCGGCTGGTGGCTCAGCTGATACCACCATCGCAGTGAGCGGTCCGGTTCCAAAAACCGAACGCACCATCTCCCTGCGGACGGAGCGCTGCAATTCCGTGCTGGGCGTGTCACTTTCAGACGGGGAAATCCAATCTGCGCTCCAGTCCTTCGGCTTGCAATCGGTCGGGGAAAACCAATGGCTGATACCATCCCACCGTTTGGACCTCCTGCGGGAAGTGGACCTCATTGAAGAAATTGCGCGCTCGGTTGGCATCAGCCGGGTTCCATCCCGGCTCGTATTCTCGCCGTCCCCGGTGAGCCTCGCTGATCGTGTCTTTGCCTTTTCCATGCGGCTTCGAGCCTCACTCGCCGGCCTCGGTTTTGCTGAAGCCCGCACGAGCACGCTGATCTCTTCCGCCATGTCGGAAAACTCCCCCTCCGCAGTCCGCCTCAAAAATCCTTTGGGCGAAGATCAGGCCATGCTCCGGCCGGCGCTGACCCCCGCGCTCCTTCAGTCACTCTCCCGAAACCTGCGCTTCGGAGAAAAAATCATTCGCCTGTTTGAGATCGGGAAAGTGTTTCATGAAAATGGTGAAACCCTGACCCTTGGCCTCGTGGCCAGCGGTCCCCTGCATGCTCCCCATTGGCAACAGGTCACGGAACCCGCGATCGATTTTTTTGCGGTCAAAGGAATGCTGGAGTCCGTGCTCCCGATTACCTTTTGCGCAGGAGAGCCAACGCCGGACCACATCGTTCGAGCAGAAATCCGTGTGGACGGCAAACCCGCCGGCTGGCTCGCTCAGCTTTCGCCTCAGGCCTGCCGCACACTCAGCGCGGCCCATCCGGTTTTTGCAGCAGAAATCTCTTTGCTGCCGGTGCTCGATCGCCAGGAAACCAGAACATCTTACTCACCAATTTTTGAGTTCCCTGCCACCGCTCGCGATATCGCCATCGTGGCTCCTCTGGGTCTCCCCTACGAAACGGTAAAATCGGAAATTCTCGCCGCAAAAGAATCCCTTCTCGTCGAAGTTTGTCCGCTGAATGTTTTCCATGACCCCTCCGGAGAAAAACTCCCGATGGACTCAAAATCTCTCGCGATTTCCTTGACTTTTCGATCCTCCGAGCGCACCTTGCAAACAGAGGAAGTCAATGCGGCCACGGACCGGATCAAGGATCGCCTCAGATCGGTTTTGGCTGTCGGTTTCCGCGAGTAGTTCTCCCAAAATTTTTTTAAAATCTCGGAGCCATGAGACTCGTCCTGTGTGTCAGTCAATGACTCCAAAAAATTTGCCCTGCTGTGTTCGCGATTACACGGCGCAAACCCCGAACCGATAATGAAATATCATCCCGGAGGCTTGGTTGGGCGCGGCAATGATACGCCTTCACTGGAAATCAGCGCTTCGTCCGACGGTCATCCACTCTCATCTTGAGGGAACGGGACATGCGCTGGAACGGCACAAGTGGGGCATTTTTTTTCATCAAGCTGGGAGGATTAAGTTTACAGTGTCCAGTTTACAGTTTTCAGCCAGCGAAACGCCCAGGGGGAACGGTCGTCCCGACCGTTTTCTTGAAATGGAAAGTCAACCACGGATTTCACGGAGAGCACGGATGGGGAAAAGTTTACAGTCTCCAGTTTACAGTATTCAGCATTTTCCAAGTCCACTCCAGAAATAGCTGAGCGAAGCGCTGCGGGTGGGTCCGGTCTGTCTTCAAATCCTGTTAACCTAACTTCCCCCTAATTTTTTTATAAGTCGTTGAAAATCAATGAATATGCCCAAAAATGTAGCAAGTAATAAGTAAATTATTATCGTAATATATATTGACTAAACGACTTTTACCTGTATTTACAGTAGCAAGTGT
>JBGSVX010000584.1:0-4898 GCA_041752795.1 Terrimicrobiaceae bacterium | reverse complement strand
TCATTGAATGCAATCCGTCCGGACAGCGCGAAGCCTTACGCCGTGGACGTGGCCGATTTTGATGCGGTGCAAAAAGCGGGTGAGCAAATTCTTGCGGACTTCGGGCGATGTGACGTGCTGGTGAACAATGCCGGCATCACGAGGGACACCCTGGCCATGCGCATGAGTTCGGAAGACTGGGATATTGTCCTCGATACCAACCTCAAGGGAGCTTTCAATTTTTCCCGCGCCGTGCTCCGCGCCATGGTGAAACAGCGTGTGGGCCGGATTATCAATATCAGCTCGGTCAGCGGTTTGCTCGGCCTGGCAGGCCAGGCCAATTACGCTGCCAGCAAAGCCGGCCTTATCGGGCTCACCAAAACGCTGGCCCGCGAACTCGCCAGCAGAAACATCACCGCGAATGTGGTTGCACCGGGTTTTATTGAAACAGATATGACCGCCGTGCTGAGCGAAGAAGTCAAAAAGGGTGCGCTTTCCCAGATTCCTCAAGCCCGCATGGGCAGCGGGGACGACATCGCTGCTGCGGTGACGTTCCTCGCCTCGCCGCAAGCGGCCTACATCACAGGTCAGGTGCTTGCCGTGGATGGTGGCATGAGCATGTGAGGCCGGTCGCGGAAATTCAATGGGTTAATCCGAACCTTGTGGTGTGGGGAGGGTATGACCCTGACTGCAAAGTGGACTGTTGCTCGACCGCTGTGCGCTCTGAGGACGGGTGGGTGGTGATTGATCCCGTTCCTCTGTCGAACGGCGCACTAGCGGAGTTGCTGCAACACGCGGTTCCATGCGCCATTTTGCTCACGAGTGGAAACCATGAACGGGATTCTGGATTCTGGAAAAAGACATTCGGGATTCCAGTGATTGCGCCGGAAGGAGCCCAAGGAGAAGTGGAGGCAGACCGATGGATCCGGAGCGGAGACACTTTGCCGGGGTCGGCCCGATGCATCGAACTCCCAGGAGGAGCAGAAGGAGAATCCGCTTATCTGATTACGGGCGCGCTCATCCTTGGAGATGCCATCATCAACCTCTCGGGCCTTGAAATCCTTCCATCAAAATATTGCCGCGATTTTTCCCAGCTGAAAAAATCTCTCCAATCTCTTCGTGCTCGCTTGCCCCCGGCACGATTTGCTTCGCGCATGGTTGGCCGGTTGTCGCCGAAGCGGCTACCGCGTTGGATGTGTTTCTGGATCGGATTTGACATTGGGAAAAACGCAGGGATTCTCTCCGGTTCATGATGATTGACGCATTGATGATATTGGCGGGTCTGGTGTTTCTGATCCTTGGAGCGGAGGGCCTGGTGCGGGGAAGTTCGGCGGTGGCTTTGAAGCTCGGATTGAGCCCCTTGGTGGTCGGACTTACGGTCGTTGCCTATGGCACCAGCATGCCGGAACTGATTGTGAGCATAAAGGCCGCTCTGGCGGGTCAGAGCGGCATCGCCGTGGGTAATGTCGTCGGTTCAAATATCTTCAACATTGGCGTGATCCTCGGGATTGCGGCCATCATTTACCCGATCAAAGTCAATTTTCAGCTCGTGAAAATTGACGTGCCAATCATGATTTTTGCGACCCTGCTGGCCATGTTTTTCTTCCGCGATGGATCTTTGGCGCGATGGGAAGCCGGGGTTCTGTTTGCAGGCATCCTTGGGTATTCGGTGGGCAGTGTGATTTACGCAAAAAAAACCACGACCCCGGATATCACCGCAGAATTTGAAGAGTCCCTTGAGCGGCCTGCGAAGCCGGTGTGGGTTGATGTGGCCTACATTCTGGCGGGGTTGATTGCACTTGTTGTTGGATCAAGGCTGCTCGTGGATGGCTCTGTATCTCTGGCTCGCGGGTTTGGAGTCAATGAAGCAATTATCGGCCTCACGATTGTTGCCTTTGGCACCAGCACTCCCGAACTTGCGGCGTCCATCGTGGCGGCTCTGAAAAAAGAACCCGACATTGCGATCGGGAATATTGTTGGCTCCAATATCTGCAATCTCCTCTGTATCCTTGGTGCGGCGGGGCTCATTGCGCCAATCAGTTCCGGAGGTGTTGCATGGATCGACATGTCGGTGATGCTTGGCCTGTCCCTTCTTCTCGTGCCGATTCTCTGGACGGGATTTGTTATCAAAAAATGGGAAGGCTGGGTGCTGCTTGGCATCTACGCCTGTTACCTTGTCTGGCTGTGGCCGAAATGAAAAACCATGGGGCATTGGCTCCTGCCAATGATCCTATCCCATCAGACCGCCGGGGGCCGTTACAACGCCCGCGAGCGGATTGCTGACAAAATATCTGCGATGGCTTCCTCTTTGGGTTTGGCTCCCAGATTTCCTTTGCCATGCACGCGCAGGCTCACGGCTCCGGCTTCGGCGTCGCGTTTTCCGATCACGAACATGGTGTGGACTTTTTCGGATTCGGCGCGGGCCACTTTGCCATTGATGCGGTCACCGGTGGGATCGAGGGTGCACCGCACGCCGGCTGATCGAAGGTCTTCTTCAATGCCTCGTGCATAGGTCATCAGGTCGGCATCATCCGTATTGATTGGCAGCAATCGAACCTGTTCGGGCGCGAGCCAGAGCGGGAAGTTGCCGGCAAAATGTTCGATGAGGACGCCGGTGAATCGTTCCATGGACCCGAAGGGCGCACGGTGGATCATGATCGGACGATGCTGGGCACCGTCTGCGCCGCGATACCAAAGATCAAAGCGTTGGGGAAGGTTGGGGTCCACTTGCACGGTGCCCAACTGCCACTCGCGGCCGAGAACGTCCTTCACCACAAAATCAATTTTCGGCCCATAGAATGCGGCTTCCCCGGGTTCTTCCGTGAATGGAACTCCGAGAGTGCTTGCGGCCTGACGGCAGGCGGCCTCGGCCTTGTCCCAGAGAGCGGGATCGCCGGTGAATTTTGCGGAATCCGGATCCCGAAGTCCAACGCGGACCCGGTAATCGGACATGCCAAGTGTTCCCAGCACGGTTTTGACCAAACCGAGGCATCCCAGGATTTCGGCATTGACCTGATCCTCCGTGCAAAAAATGTGAGCATCGTACTGAGTGAAGCCACGCACACGGGTCAGTCCATTCAGTTCGCCACTTTGTTCCCAGCGATACACGGTTCCGAATTCTGCGAGCCGGACTGGAAGTTCCCGGTAACTGCGCGGGCGAGAGTCATAGATTTTGATGTGCATCGGGCAATTCATCGGCTTCAGCAAAAAGCCCTCGATCGCTCCCGTGGAAACTTTGTTTGCCAGATCGCCGCAGGAACAGCCCTCATCCGCAAGGAGCTGCAAATTTTCGCGTTCGATCAGCGGGGGAAATTGAGACTCGGCATAATACGGGAAATGGCCACTGGTTCGGTAAAGCCCGAGCTTTCCGATATGGGGAGTGAACACCTGCTCGTAGCCTTGTTTGCGGAGTTCTTCGCCAATGAAGTTTTGGAGTTCCTGACGCAGGATCGCGCCTTTCGGGGTCCACAAAATCAGGCCCTGACCCACGGACTCATCAATCACAAAAAGTTCCATGTCGCGTCCAAGTTTGCGGTGATCGCGTTTCTTGGCTTCTTCCAGCATCGCGAAATGGGCCTCCATCTCGGTCTTGTTTTTGAAAGCCGTGCCGTAAATGCGCTGAAGTTGCGGGTTGTTTTCATCACCCTTGTAATACGCACTGGCCACATGGGTCAGTTTGAATGCGCCAATCCGGCTGCTATGGGACACATGAGGTCCTGCACACAGGTCCGTGAACTCCCCATTGCGATAAATGGTGATCACTTCTCCTTCTGGAATCCCCGAGAGAATATCCAATTTGAATTTCGAAGATGTGGCCCGTGGAGTGAGGGATGCCAACTCTCCGCGCTCTGCCATGGCGAGCGCCTCCGTGCGCGAAAGTTCGGTTCTTTCAAATTTGTTGTTGGCTTTGACCTCCCGCTTCATTTCTTCCTCAATGCGGGCAAAATCATCCGGCGTGATCCGGTGAGGGAGGTCCACATCGTAGTAAAAGCCGCCATCGACTGGGGGGCCTGCGGCGAATTGGGCCTCTGGCCAGATGCGGAGAATGGCAGTCGCAAGCACATGCGCGCAGGAATGTCGGAGAGTTTCGATTTCAGTCACAGAACCATTACAAGCGGGAAATCCCCCTCCTCGTCGAGATTTTATGCGGGGCATCCTTCCCAAACCGGAAGGGGTTGGCATGCCAGCACAGCAGTTCTGCAACTCCGCGCTGTATGTTTTTCAGGCCAGTGAGGAAAAACTGCGGGGTCTCAGGACGCGACGATATTGATATCTTCCGGCTGGATACGGCAATGCACGGTCTCGCCTTCGTGTGGGTCAAAGTCCGTTCCTCCGTCATTGGTGAGAAGGACTCCAAGTTCCAACCCCCCCTCGACGATCACTGTGAGTTCATCCACGGCACCTTTGAATGTCTCGACGGCCACTTTGCCGGGGAAGGTATTCCGGGCATCCTTCGCCTCCGGGCTCAGCCGGATTTTTTCAGGACGCAGGGAAAGCAAAATTTTGTCAAGGGAGGCATTGGGACCGTCTTTGACATCAAGCATCAGGCCACCTTCCAACCGACATTTCAGGATTCCGTTTTCGCGGGAGAGCACATCGGCCTCCACGATGTTCGTTTCGCCGATGAATGTGGCCACGAAGCGGGTGGCTGGCTGATAATAAATTTCGTTTACGGTGCCAATTTGTTCCAGGCGGCCTGCGCTTAGGACGGCGATGCGGTCACTCATCGTGAGAGCCTCTTCCTGATCATGCGTCACAAAAATGAACGTGATCCCAAGGCGCTTTTGCAAATGTTTGAGTTCCACGCGCATTTGCGCTCGCAGTTTGGCATCCAAGGCGCTGAGTGGCTCGTCGAGCAGAAGCACCTTGGGTTCACAAACAATAGCGCGTGCGAGGGCCACTCTCTGACGTTGACCGCC
>JBGSVX010000583.1:0-1753 GCA_041752795.1 Terrimicrobiaceae bacterium | reverse complement strand
GAGGTGTTGGAACGGGAACGCCCGGATATTATTGAATCCGGAGACCCTTACCAACTGGCATGGAAGGCCGTCGCGTCGGGGCGCGGCTTGGGAATTCCAGTGGTCGGATTTTATCACTCCCACTTCCCAGAAGCCCTTTTGCGAACGGTGGCAAAATTCACTGGCGGCATTGCCCCGGCCATCGCCGGGGATGCCGCGAGGCGGTATGTTAAGACCCTTTACAACCGGCTCGAAACGACTTTTGTGCCGAGCCCGGCCCTTGCCACGTTGCTGACCTCTTGGGGAGTTGATTCGGTGGATAGTATTGATCTCGGGGTGGACACCTCGGTCTTTCAGCCGTCCTCCGGTTCCAAGGAAACCCTCAGGCGAACGCTCGGGCTTCCCACTGACAAAAAGGTGTTGATCTACGTCGGACGCCTTGCTCCCGAAAAAAATGTGCAGACTCTGTTTGCTGCCTTCCAGCTTTTGCAAAGCCGCGGCGACTGCCATCTGCTTGTTGTGGGAGATGGCACCCAGCGGTCTCAAGTCGAACGCCTGATCAAACGCACCGGTGCTGTGAGCTGGGTCCCCTATTGCAGCAACCCCTCCGAACTGGCTCGCCTGTATCAAGCCGCCGACCTGTTTGTGCATCCCGGCATCCAGGAAACTTTCGGCCTCGTCACTCTCGAAAGTCAGGCCTGCGGAACACCTGTCGTGGGAATTCGGGGGAGCTACATGGACCGCATCATTTTCTCGGATCAGTTTGCATGGGCCTCCGAAAATTCGGCCGAGTCCCTCTCAGAAGCGATCCAGAACAAACTTGCTTTTGACCTTCGCGAAATTGGAATCACCGTGAGTGAGGCCGTGCGCAAAAACTACGCATGGAATCAGGTCTTCGATCGCATCTTCGGCGTTTATCGCAGGGTCATCGAGAACTACCTGGATTGACCCCACTGCCCGGCCCGTGCAGAGGTTTCTTGAACGGATAAAACGTCGGACGGACGCCGCTCATTCTATTCCATTCCGCAGTCCCATGTTTTTAAACCGCGCTCAAATAACTGCGTATCCATTGCCACCGCAGACCAACACCTCTGCCGGGCAGGCAGATAGAAGATCAGGTTTTATGTGGCCCGCGATTCTCCACCGAACGGGCAATGGATTCAATCGGCAA
Source organism: Terrimicrobiaceae bacterium (assembly GCA_041752795.1). GTDB lineage: Bacteria > Verrucomicrobiota > Verrucomicrobiia > Chthoniobacterales > Terrimicrobiaceae > JAJTZA01. The sequence goes on along the minus strand of JBGSVX010000583.1, from coordinate 603 downwards.
ACCCGGTGAATCCAGCGGAAAAAAAGAGGCGGTCTCAGGCCTTGGGCTTAAGTGCCTTGGCCAATGAACTTTTTCTGCGATCTGCAGAATTTTTATGAATGATCCCGCGTTTGGCGGCTTTGTCCAACGCCGAGGAAAGATTTTTCAACTCGGATTTTGCCTCGTCAGATTTCCCCGCAGAGATCGCGGTTCGGACTTTTTTCTGGGCGGTTTTGAGTTTGGTGAGAACGCTGAGATTTTTGGCGTGACGTTTTTCGCTCTGGAGAGCTCGTTTTGCCGCGGATTTGATGTTTGCCATAGGTTTGTTTTGAGATTGGTGCCAAAGGAGGGATTTGAACCCCCGACCAAGGGCTTATGAGTCCCCTGCTCTACCACTGAGCTACTCTGGCAGGTGCTTGATTTGCAGTGTGTTTGCGATTCCGCGAAAGAATTTTGCCTGACGACGCTGCGCCTTGCCCGGCTTTGACTTCGGAAATCGGAAAGCAAACGAACACGGAGAGGAGTCAGTCAGAGAAAAATCCCTTTAGAAACACAATGCTTGTCTGTACATCAGTTCCCGCAGCAAACAACCAAAAAATCAGTCCGGGCTTTGAATTGGGTATG
>JBGSVX010000582.1:0-4144 GCA_041752795.1 Terrimicrobiaceae bacterium | reverse complement strand
GGCATGGAGAGGATCGAGGCCCATGCAATCCCGACTCCGAGCATGGACAAGAGGAGGAGGTCCTTTTGAGAAATGAGCGCCACGGAGATGAGGCCAAGCCCGCCAAGGATAAGGCACGCAATGTGGATTCCTTTTGCGGAGAACCGGCGGGTGAGCGCTATAAGAAGGAAAGAGAACGCGAAGCTGACCCCGTTATAGACAGAAAAACACACGCCGGTCCACTGACCCGCTTTGGCGACAACATCGGTATAACCGGGGTCACCTTTGACTCCGCCAAAAACGTGGGCCGTGATCGCGGAGGAAAAATAGATCCACATGCAAAAGAGACCGACCCATGTGAAAAATTGCACCCATGCGAGTTGACGCATGGTGGTTGGCATCGTGCGCAGGCCGTGCCAGAACTCGCGCAGGAAGCCGCCGACGCCTCCGCCTTCGGACTTCATTTTCCGGAAAGCTTCCATGTCGTCCGGCGGGTATTCCTTCGTGGAAAAAATCGTCCAGAGCACCGCGAAGAGAAAAACAACCGCCCCAAAATAGAACGCGTAATGAACGGCAGGCGGGATGATCCCCTTGGGTGCGGTTCCTGCGACCCCCAGATAGTTTGTGAGCAGGAAAGGCAGCGCAGAAGCCAGCACAGCCCCGAGTCCAATGAGCAGGCTCTGAACGGCAAATCCCACCTTGCGCTGTTCTTCGGGCAACATGTCCGCCACAAAGGCCCGGAAGGGTTCCATGCTCACATTCACCGAACCGTCCAACAGCCACAGCAACCCCGCCGCCATCCACAGCGTGGAAGAGTTCGGCATCAGCACAAGCGCAATCGAGGCCAGAACAGCCCCAACCAAAAAATACGGACGCCTGCGCCCGAGGCGGCACCATGTCCGGTCACTCATATACCCGATGATCGGCTGCACGATCAGTCCGGTCATCGGCGCCGCCAACCACAGAAATGGCAACTCGGACTCCTCGGCTCCAAGCATTTGGTAAATGGAGGACATGTTGGCCATCTGGAGACCAAAGCCGAATTGGATCCCGAAGAATCCAAAGCTCATGTTCCAGATCGCCCAGAAATTCAGACGCGGTTTGTTGTTCATAAGGGGAGATTCACGGTTTGGCGAAAACGGCACCGGTCAAAGGTGGCAGGCCGATCGTTGCCTTATCACCGCTGACCGAAAATTGCACGCCCGAGTTCTCTGCCGAGGTGACAAAGACCATTTTTGCACCGGCCAGCAAAGCCGGTGAGGGAAGAGTCACTTCAACGGTTTGGGAGGAGTCGCTGCGGTTGATTGCGACCACGAGGGCTTCTTCGCCGAGAGTGCGCTGAAACACGAAGGTCTTTTTTTCATCAAAGGCTCCCAGGGCCACGTACTCACCCACGTTCAATGCGCGGTGAGATTTGCGAAGGGCAATCGCCGATTTGTAAAAGGCGAAGAGGGCATCATCAAATTTGACCTCATCGGGCGATCGGGGCACCCCACGTGGATCAATGGCCTGAGGCGCATACTTCTTGTCGGCCCAAATCATCGGCATGCGCACATCAGGATCCCCACCGCCCCACATCCCCGATTCCGTGCCATAATAAACCATGGGTGCCCCCACATAGGTCATCTGAAACAATGTCACCAATCTCTGAATCGCCCGCTCGCGCGCATCGGGCTTGCGGATTTTGTAGTTTTTGGAAGCCCTCGCATTGTTGGAATTGTTGAAGTCGATCTGCTCGGGGTTTCCATTGTTTTCGGCATTAACGATCATGGACGCAATGCGGTCGGTGTCATGGGAATCCATCAGATTCTGCATCCCATAGGCAATCTCCCCTGGCAGCGCTTTGCGGCGCTCATCAAGCATCTGGGAAAACTTGGTGGCCGGCACATTGCCATCGACCAAAAAGCCGGTGACCGGCAGAGCAAATCCGTAATAGTTCATGCAGGCCGAAAACTGACCATGCGAGATGAGTTCGAGCGGATTGCTCCACACTTCGGCGGTTGTGTAAGCCTGGGGATTGATTGACAACACGTGTTTGTTCCAGTCGGCCCAGAACTTTGCGGGACGTTCATCGGCCACATCCAACCTCCAGCCATCAATCCCATCCGAAGGGTCACCGTCAGCGTTGGGGTCCATCCAGCGTTTGGTGATATTAAAGATGTAATCTTTCGGGCCGGCCGCGATATCCGTCTTGTCCTCGGAGGCCGCAAAAATGGGCAGCGTCTTGTGACCCCACCATCCCCGATACTCGAATTCATTGCGGGTCGTCACCGGGTTATCGAAGGAATCGACCTGATACCACCCGACATACGGGGATTTTTCCTGATTTTTCCGCAGGTCCTGAAATGCGAAAAAGTCGCGTCCCGTGTGATTGAACACCCCATCGATCACCACCCGCATGCCCTTCGCACGCGCTTTCTGAATCAGCTCCAAAAACAATTTGTCCGCTGCGGTCCAGTGCCATGTCGCGGGATCGGCGGTCTCTTTGTCCATGAGCTCAAAGTCCTCTTTGGGGTCCGGCCCCATGTAAGGATCGACGTGATGAAAGCTGTTGCCATCGTATTTGTGCATGGACCGCGCATAAAACACGGGATTGAAATACAGGGTGTTGATTCCCAAGTCGGCCAGATAATCGAGCTTGTCGATCACCCCCTGCAGATCGCCCCCATACCGCCGATCAAATACCCCCGCCCGGTAAAACGCCGGAGCCGGATCCAGATCCTTGGCACGGTCCTGCTCGGTCTCCCACTCCTCTCGCGCATACCAATCCCCCGTCCATGGCGAAATTTTCCATTTCTCCGAAGGCGTGATCGGCCACTCCAAGGACGTCCGCCCAGGATTGTTGGCAGGATCCCCATCCCGGAATCGCTCAGGAAATATTTGATACCAAACCGCCTCCTTAGACCACTCGGGCACATGACCCCCCTGCGCGGCATGAAGAGAAGAAGATGTGCCACAGAGGACACAGAGAAGAATAAGTGGCATCGGCATCCTGCCTATGAAGACCGCCCTCAATCCCCGGACGCCATAGACGGCGTCCCTCCACATCCGAATGTGCCACACACAGTTGTCGGTGGAGGGACCGCGTCCCCGCGGTCCGGGATTGCAAGATTTTTTCAAGGGGGAGTTTTTCATAAGCAAAATACGCTTCTGTCCGAAGCGCTGACACTATCCCGCCTCACCCGCTTCACGTCAATTTCCAGAGAACCAGTTGCCCTGGAATCGTCATTGAATAGTTCAAAGGCTGATTTTATGAGGCTCGGCGGGCTTTTCAGTAGGTGAAGATTTTTTCACCAAGCAAGACTTGACATTGACATCCCCCAACCCTCCATGGCATAACGCAACCAGGTTCAGAAAACTCTGCACCCGGTTCCCCGACCATGAAAAAACTCCTCATAACAATTCTAATCGCCGCCTCGGTTTCCGCCAACGCACAGATCGCGTCGGACGTGGCTTCGAATTATGTTACTTGGACCAATGGTTCCAATGGCGGATCGGGATTTGGCGCATGGTCTTTAAATGCAGTTTCTGGCAATGGCTCCGCAGGCAACTTCTTGGGAAATCCAAGCAGCGCGGGAATCACTGGAATGGCCGCTTCCTCATTTGGCCTTTTCGCAAACCCTGCCGCCTCGGGCGCAACTTCAACCGCAAGCCGGGCCTTAACAAGTGCGCTGACGGTAGGCCAGACATTGAGCATTCAGTGGGGGGTCAATTTTGATTCCAACGGTATTGGGAACAAGGGATTCAACCTTTACTCAGGCGGAATCGGGGGAACCCAATTGATCAATATCAACATGGGGGGATCTGCTGCGATTACCATCAATGGAAACCCCATGTTTAATAATTATGGCACCGCCGCCATGACTCTGGGCTTTCAATATTTGAATGCAACGACCCTTCGTGTTTTCGGAACAGGCCGTGACGGATCGGAAGCTTACAACACCAACTTCACAATCGCTGCAGCGCCCAATGCCTTCCAGTTCTATGCTACCGCGTTGGACACAGGGGATCAAAGGCAGCCATACTTTAATAACCTATCGGTTGTGCCGGAGCCGTCGGCTCTGGGGTTGGCACTCCTTGGTGTCGCAGCCTTGGTGGCCCGCCGGACTAGAAAAATTTCCTGAAAATAGAAAACTTAAACTTAAAGTTATAAACTCAATGAAAA
>JBGSVX010000581.1:0-3750 GCA_041752795.1 Terrimicrobiaceae bacterium | reverse complement strand
TAAATATTGTCTCCCAGCCAAATCCAAAGCTGGGGGTGAAACTCAGAAATCGGCTTCCAGAGCGGCTGCGGCTGGCTCTCCTTGTTGCAGGATCCGAAGGCAATGCGGTCCAGCGAACCTGCTACGGACATTTGAGCCATCACGAAAATGGTCGAGATCAAAACAAAAGCAGTCAGGCGTCTCATGGATTAAATTTTGTGACTCATATCAGAAACAAAAAGACTGCCGCCAGGACAACCAAAATCAGAATCACCAAAAAAGCTCCCAGCAAATCTTTTGCCCCGGCATGGGTGCTGGAGGTGAGCCAGTCGCCAAGGAATTTGGAGGTGAACGGCATGACCACAAAGGTCAGCAAAGCCACTCCCAGGGTATTGGTTAGCAACATCCTGAGGGGCATCGGCCAATGGGATATGAAAGGAATCAAAACAAAATTGAGCAATGTGCTTGTGGGGTAAAGCGCCAGCAAAACAGCGAAGGCCTGTTTCCACCTTGGTGGCGGGAGACGAAGGGGACGCCGCCCGCTGCTGAACCATGCTTCCAAACCCGAAGCAATCCTGCGTTCAGAAATCTTCTCCGCAAAATCCGCCCGTCGTTGCATGAGCGTCCTGCGGGCATCGGAAGCGAGCCAACCCTCCAGGCTTTCCACATTTTCAAAACGCACGATATCGACCCACTCTTCCTGAATTCCGGGAGTTTGTGGAAAGGACTCGGTGCCCAAATATCCGGGCCACTGACTCTGCGCCGCCAGGAGTTCCTCATGCCAACGCAAAAAGTCTTCCTGTCCGCCTTCCCGAATGTGCTGGGAAAAAACCACCGAGACCGATCCTCCGGTTTGGTCGCCATCTGCCAGGATCTGCATGGCAGGTGGCTCCATGAGGGTCTGCGACAATTTTTCAATGATCATCAAACGCTCATCACAATCGAGCCATGTCCGCAGTGATTGATCGGAGTTAAAACGAAAAACGACCACCCATTCAATTTGCAAACCAGCGACCGGAGGAATCAAGTCCACCCCGGCAAATCCCGGCTGCAATTTGACCAGTTCTGTCACTTCGGCCTGAAGCCGGCGAAATTCTTCCTCGCGCCCGGGCTGCACTTTCAGGGAGATAATGACTGTTGGCATTCGTTCCGACCTCCTCAGGGAATATCTTCAGGCATGATTCCAGCGTCCCTCAACACCTGATCATAAAGTGGGCTAATCTCTGGAAAGGCCTTGCGGGCCGACTCGATTTCCGTGCGGGCATTTTCGGGGTTGCCATTGCGAATGGCCTTTACAGCACGGATGTAGAGAGGCGCCGGATTTCTTGAAACTGCGGATTCAGGAAACTTTGCGGCCATAACATCTGCCTCGGCTGATTTGCCCTGAAGCACAAGGCAGACATAGATTTGAAATCCACCGAGTGCCCGCAGACGAATAAATGGCAGAATTTCCCGAAGCTGTTCCTCCGCCCTGGCAAAATCTTTTGCACGAAATGCTTCCTCCGCTTCGGACTGAATCCGTTTGACCTCCAAAGTGTCTGGTGTCGGCTTTTTGAGGGCGTCCCGCGCTGTCATGGAAAGATTCATGGCCACCGGGGGAGCAGGATCCACGGGAACTGGATCCACTTTGGGAGGTGTTGGCGGAGGCCTGAAAAAAGCGGCGGCGACTCCGAGTGACAATAAAATCAGCAACCCAAAAAAAATAAAAACCAAGTGCCATGGCTGCGGTTTGCCCCGCTTTCTGGCGGGAGTCTTTTGTTTTTCGCCGCGCTCGGATTTTCGAACCTTGGCCTCACGGGCCCGCCGCCGCCTTCCTTCCAAAATGGTGCGGAATGCCTTCCTGTTCCGCCTCCACTTTTTATATCGCTCTGTGAAACTCACTTCGAATCCACTACCTGAAACCTGCGTCCCTGAAAAGGAAGGATCACATCCGTTTGGCAGATGATTGGACATCGGGGACAATATCCCTTCAATGCGCTGCCTTCATGGGACACACTCCGTTGGATCGACGCCGTCACCGGAAATCAACTTCCCACCATGGAAAACAACTTGCCTTGGAAGCCTTCCTTCCAGAGCTTCGGCCGATGATCAAACTGAACCGGGTCCTACTCATTACATTTATAGCTGGAGCCTCCGCGGTTGCGGCTCCAAAATTTACCGCCCCGGTTCGCTACGATTTCACCAATGACATGTCGTCCCTCACGTTGAGGGCAAACATGATCACAAATCCCAGCAAGGAAAATGCCACCGGGTCTCTCAAGCTCCAGCTTTGGGCTACCTCCAGCCCCTACGCCGGAGGCGCAATCCGAGGACACCTGATTGCCACAACACAGAAAATCGAGGGCCTCGGCCCGGGACAATACTACGAAAACCTCAAACGCACAGTGCCCTACGATCCCCCACCCTCCGCCGGGAACTATTACCTCACATTTGCGCTCATGGAATACTCGTCAGGTGCCTATCGGATCGTGAGCCATGTCAACATGAGTTCCCAAAAACAACTTGCTCCTCGAGCCTTGTTTCAGATGAGCGGACCATGGAAATGGCAAACGAGCATCGAGGGCGGGACGGTGGAACTTTCGGTTGCAAAAATTTCCCACACCCGCCGGGGGAAAACAGGAACCCTGAAGCTGTCCCTTTGGCTAACCGATGAACCTTACCGGGGTGGTCGCTTGGTTGGTTATGAAATCGCCCAGGCCCGCAAAGATCCACTCGCACCAGGATACCAATACAATAATGTTAAAAACGTGGCCAAGTTTGTGCCCCCTCCTTCCGGCAGCTATTATCCCACATTGGTTTTGTCGGAATCTGACGGGAAAAAATTTCAAGTCGTCGCATACCTGACCTCAACCACACCCGCCAGTTTCTGAGGGCCAAATTTTGCTTTGATTCTAAAATCGGCAGGAGTATCACTTGGCGCATCCTCCCAATTTAAAAATGCCAGCTTCCCTGTCCCCTGAAAGCAGCGCGTCCGCATCACAAACCACGGGTCGTGCCGACCTTCGACCGGACAATATTCACGATGCGGTCATTCGACTGGCCGGCAATTCCCAGGATGGCATTCAGAGTGCCGGAGCATTTCTTGCAAGGCTCGCAGGACGAAGTGCGCAGGACGTGATGACCTATATGACGATTCCCTCTACGATTTCGGGGGGACCTTCGATTTTCCAGGTTCGTATGGGATCCGGCGAAGTGCTCTCCGCAGGAGATGAAGCCGATTTTTTGGTGGCATTTTACGATCACAGCTACCGGGACCACATCGGCTTTCTGAAAGAAGGCGGGATTTTGCTTTACGATTCCGACCATGTTCAGCCCGATTTGGATGACAAACGGTTTGTGTATGTCGGCGTTCCCATCACCGGACTCACTGTCGAAGCCCTCGGGGGAACCGCCAAAGACAAAGGCAAAAACATTTTTGTTCTCGGCCTGATTGCCCGAATCTTTCACCTCGATTGCGACAAACTCAAAAACCTTATTCGCGAAAAATTTGCAGGCAAGGACGAGAGCATTGTCAACACGGCTCTGAGTGCCTTTCAAGCCGGGTATGCGTATCCCGTGGGGAACGTGCTGTCCCGGCTATACCGCTTCGAGGAAGGCAAAACCGGCGGCCGCGCCCAAGTAACGATGGACGGGAATCAGGCCCTTGCTTACGGATTGCTCGCGGCAGGTGTTCGTTATGGGGCCGGCTATCCGATCACACCATGGACATCTGTGATGGAAATCCTGCGCTCGGAATTGCCAAAATATGGCGGTCTGTTTGTGCAAGCCGAA
>JBGSVX010000580.1:0-2847 GCA_041752795.1 Terrimicrobiaceae bacterium | reverse complement strand
GCTGCTGCCATGGAGCGCTGGACGTTGGCTGCCGTGGCCATCACCGCTGCTGTCTATTGGAAAGTCTATCCTCTTGCGGTGGGAATGTTGCTCGTGCTGGTTGCTCCGAAAAAATTTTCCTGGAGGCTTGCGGTGTTTGTGGTTGTCGGCGCCCTGTTGCCGTTTTTGTTCCAAAAAAACGACTATGTGTCGGGTCAGTACTGGTTGTGGTATGACACGCGGGTTTCCGACAATCGTTTGAACTACAATCTGAGTGTGGCGCCATTGGACCTTTGGTTTTTGTTGGTGCGTTTTGGCGGCCTTCCCATTGGAGATCTGGCCTATCGGGTTTTGCAACTTGGAGGGGCGGCAGCGATTGCTCTGATGTGTGTGGTGGGCGGGCTTGCGAAGTGGCCGACCGAGCGGCTGCTTGGTGCGCTGTTTTGTTTTGTGTGTATCTGGATGACCCTGCTCGGGCCCGCGAGCGAACTGCATGCCTATTTGCTGCTTGCTCCTGCGGTTGCCATGGCGCTTGTTGAGTCCTATTCGCGGCGCTCGTCCACGACTCTGCGGGTTTTGTCAGCGGCAGCGTATGTTTTGTTATTGCTGGCAATCCTTCGTGTGGGTTTCATTCCAAAATACAAGGAGCTTTGGGTTCTGACCTTTCAGCCCATTGCAGCGATCCTGTTTTTGGTTTATTGCGGACTCCGGTATCTGCCGTCCCGGGAATGGCCCCGAGCCACCATATCTTCATGAATCTTCCAGCCACCAACGAAACCGCCGAAGTGATCATCGGCGCACGCAAAGCCGCAAAACTTCAGCGGCTGGACGGAATTTTGGGCCCGCCTTTGTGCGTTATTCTTTCTGCTTTTCGATTTTTGAATGCTCCGATTCCCGAAGGCGGGAGCCCGAAGAGTCTGGCATTTATCAAGCTCGGCGAGCAGGGTTCGACCGTGCTTGCCATTCCGGCTTTGGAGGAGGCGGTTTCCCGCGTTGGTCGCGAAAATACTTACTTTGTAGTCTTTTCTGAAAACCGGAAAATCCTTGATGTTCTGGGAGTGATTCCTGAAGGGAACGTGCTCGAAATCAAGACGTCCTCGGTTTTTGCATTTTTGAAAAGTGTGATTTCTGTGAGCCTGTTTCTCCGCAAAATCGGGCTCGATGCGGCCATTGATCTTGATTTTTTTGCAAGGTCCTCGGCATTGCTCACCTTTCTGAGTGGAGCAAAATGGCGGGTTGGACTGCATTCGTATTTTGGCGAGGGTCCGTTCCGGGGGTGGTTGATGACCCACCGTCCGCGCTACAATCCCCACATTCATTCACAAAAACTTTTTTACTCCTTGGTCAAAGCCCTGGATCAGCCGCCGGAGCTTTTTCCCGCATGGAAGGATCCGGGTCCGCTTCCGCCACCGCGTCAGATCTCGATCCAACCCGGAGCGCTCGAAAGCATCAAAACCAAATTGCTCGCAAACCTCGCCACATCCGAACTTCCGCGCATCGTGCTGCTCAATGCGAATTGCAGTGACATGATCCCTCTCCGGCGCTGGGAATCTGAACGTTTTGTCGAATTGGCGCGCCGGATTCTCACCGTTCATCCTGGTGTGGCCGTGGTCTTCACGGGTGCCCCGGTGGAAGCTGCTCAAGCGGGAGAGTTGGCAGAATCTGTGGGGTCAAAACGTTGTTTTTCCATGGCTGGAAAAACGACCCTCACCGAGCTGTTTGCCCTGTATTCTCTCGCGGAAGTGTTGGTGACAAATGACAGCGGCCCGGCGCATTTTGCTTCGCTGACAACGATCAGAATCATCGCCCTGTTCGGGCCGGAGACCCCGGCACTTTTTGGTCCGGTTTCGTCAGGATCCCTCGCGATCACAGCCGGATTGCCGTGCAGTCCCTGTGTCAGTGCACAAAATAACCGCCTCAGCGCCTGCAAAAACAATTTGTGCATGCAGGCCATCACGATTGACCGGGTCTTCGCCGAGGTGGACCGGATTTTGGTGGGCTGATGAATGCTCTGGGTCCAACCGGCGTGAAAGCGTTTCACGTGATGACCAAGCCGATCGGGCCGATCTGCAATTTGGACTGCACGTATTGTTTCTATCTGGAAAAAGAAAAACTGTTTCCTTCGAACGAAAACTTTCGGATGACCCCCGAAACTTTGGAGGAATATATTCGCCAGTATATTTCCATGCAGGACGTCCCGGAGGTCAGCTTCGCATGGCAGGGTGGTGAGCCCACACTGATGGGGGTAAAATTTTTCCGCGAGGTCGTTGAGTTGCAACAAAAGCATGCGGGGGGAAAGATCATTTCCAATGCGCTGCAAACCAATGGCACTTTGCTTGATGATGAGTGGTGCGAGTTTCTCGCAGCCAATAATTTTTTGGTAGGTCTAAGCATTGATGGTCCGGCCAAGTTGCATGATTCCTACCGGGTTACGAAGAAAGGGGCCGGCTCTTACGAGAAAGTGCTTGGCGGGCTGCGCCTGCTGAAAAAGCACAAGGTCGAATTTAATACGCTGACTGTTGTCAACAAGGTCAACTCCCAGAAACCGCTTGAGGTTTATCGTTTTTTGCGGGACATCGGTTCCGGGTTTATCCAGTTCATCCCGCTTGCCGAGCGTCTGGCTGATGCCGAGGCCACCAAGCTGGGGCTTGATCTGGCGACTCCGCCGCGCGTGGATCAGGAAGGTTCCGTACGCCTGCCGGTCACCGATTGGAGCGTGACACCGCGTCAATATGGGGAGTTTCTGAGCACGATTTTTGATGAATGGGTGAGCCGGGATGTGGGGCGGACATTCGTCCAGATTTTTGATGTGACTCTTGGCAATTGGATGGGCATGGGGGGAGGGCTGTGCGTGTTCAGCGAGACCTG
>JBGSVX010000579.1:0-8074 GCA_041752795.1 Terrimicrobiaceae bacterium | reverse complement strand
GGCCATCGTGCTTTCGGTGGGGCTGGTGGTGGATGATGCCATCGTGGTGTTGGAAAATATCGAACGCCACCTACTGGACGGAATGGACAGCATCCAAGCAGCATTCGTGGGCGCAAGGGAACTTATCGGGCCGGTGATTTCCATGACCATTACCCTCGCGGCGGTTTACCTGCCTATTGGGTTTCAGGGAGGCCTCACCGGTGCTCTCTTCCGAGAATTCGCATTCACTCTCGCGGGAGCGGTCATGATTTCCGGCATCGTGGCACTCACACTTTCTCCCATGATGTCTTCCCGTCTCATTCGGCGGGGAGACAATGAAAAAGGATTTGCGGGCCACATCACGCGCAATTTTGAAAAACTCAAAGAGCGCTATGGAAAACTGTTGGATGGCACACTCGCCAACCGTCCTCTCGTGTATCTGGTGTGGATCACCCTCACGGTTTTTGCGTTTCTGTTTTATATGATTTCTCCGACCGAACTCGCCCCGAAGGAAGATCAGGGCGTGATGTTTGGTGTGATCTCTCCGCCCCCGAATGCCTCGCTTGAGCAAGTGTCCTACTACGCAGATCAGGCCTCCAAAGTTTTTGCGGGCGTGCCGGAAATGCGTCAAAGTTTCCAAGTCACCCAACCCTCTTTTGGTTTTGGAGGCATGCTCGTGAAGCCATGGTCGGAACGGGACCGGACAGTTTTTGAAATTGAGCCCGAGGTGATGGAGGGACTTGGCGCGATTACGGGCATTCAGCACCCGGTGTTTCTTCCGGATCCGCTTCCCGCCGCAGGGACTTTCCCGGTGGAATTCGTGATTGCCAGCACGGTGGAAACCGAACAATTGCTCGAACTCGCCCAAGAAGTCGTGGCCAAGGCGATGGCCTCGGGTCAGTTCGCATTTCTGGAAACTGATGTCAAAATTGACCAGTCCCGCGAGGTCATCGAATTTGACCGCGAAAAAGTTGCGAGCATGGGCATCGACCTGCGCAGCGTCGGCGGGGACCTTGGCACGATGCTCGGCGGCAACTACGTGAACCGATTTAACCTCGATGGCCGAAGCTACAAGGTGATTCCCCAAATTCAACGCTCAGGCCGCCTGACCCCGGATCAGCTCGATCTCATTCACGTGCGTGGCCCGAATAACCAACTCCTTCCCCTGAGTGCCATCGCCACCATGCGCCGTGAAGTGGAACCGCGCAGCCTCAACCGCTTCAATCAACTCAATGCGATCAAAATCCAAGGCATCGCCCCGCGCTCGCTCGTGGCCGGTTTGGATGCTCTCGAAAATGCCGCCAAAGACGTCCTGCCGCGCGGCACTGAAATTAACTTCGGCGGCCAATCGCGTCAGCTGAAACAGGAATCCGGAAAATTCCTACCCGCGTTTTCGCTGGCGGTGATTCTCATTTACCTCGTTCTGGCAGCCCAGTTTAACTCGTTCCGCGATCCGTTTATCATTCTGCTTGGTTCGGTTCCTCTCGCGATGTTTGGTGCCTTGGTTTTCACCGCACTCAAAGCCGCAGGCCCTCCCGGCTGGACATTCCCGCTCACCGAGGGCTGGACGACCACGCTCAATATCTATTCCCAAGTCGGCCTCGTAACCCTCGTTGGACTCATCTCCAAACATGGAATCCTCATCGTCGAATTCGCCAATGTGCTCCGCGAAAAAGGCATGGAAAAATTGGACGCCATCCGCGAAGCCTCGCGCCTGCGCCTGCGGCCGATCCTTATGACCACTGCCGCCACAGTGTTTGGTCATATCATGCTCATCTTCGTAACCGGCCCCGGCGCCCAGGCCCGCAACTCGATCGGCCTCGTCCTCGTGCTGGGCATGTCCATCGGCACGATCTTCACCCTCTTCATCCTCCCCTCGATCTACATGCTCATCGCTCCGAATGACCATGCAGAGGCCAAAACAAAAAGTCCTGCCCTGACCCTACCGTCAGCAGAAAAGGCCTGAACCGGTTGCATGGCCCGCTTGCAGGCGCATCTCCAAACTTGCAAAAGGACAGAATGGCGGTGAAGCCGCGAGCACGCCCCAGCGGAGTCGGGCGACTACATTGGGAGCAAGCGTGAGCCGCATCTCCGCTCCTGTAGCCACGGCACTCCACTGCCGTGTTCCTCTCCTCTGCACGAAGTGCGATCGCGGAGCGTTCTTGATTTTGCAACTTTGCGGATGCACCCGGTTGCAGACCTCTGTTTTTTGCAGGACATTCGCCCCATGATGTGACAAATTCGTAACAAAACAATTTTTTCCATGTGGCACGCATCAAGCTACATAAGGGAATTGGCTTGCCATTACCCTGAATATGCAATGTAAATACACATCCATGCGCAATGCACGATGCCATCCTTTGCATCCCGTCGCCGGATTTGCCGCCAGCGGGCCATCCGATGTGGCTCCGACGCCCTTGGCCAGGCGCAACAACGCAGGATTTTCTTTAATTGAACTGCTGGCCGTGATGGCCATCATTATCCTGATGATGAGCCTTCTGCTGCCGTCCCTCGCCGGTTGGGGCAGTGTCGCCGGCCGCCGAGGCGCAGTCACCATTGTCATGAACACCCTTGAACAGGCCCGCGTCGCCGCCCTGGAAAGCGGGCAAACGGTTTATGTCGGGTTTGCCAACGAAAACCATCCAAACCCTGAAATGCGGTATTCCTCCTTTTTTGTGTTCCGGGATGCCACGGAAGAAGAGAAAGCCGCCGCAACAAACGCTCCCAAATATGTGGTCCTTAAAAAGTGGACCAAACTTCCAAAAAATATTGCGTTCAAATCCCAATTCCCTGGTGGAATAAAAAGTGTCATTCAAACATCGACAACTATTCCCGACTTGAACGATGCGTTGCCAAGCCTCCATCAACTGTCAGACAAAGATGGAAAAATACCAGTAATAAAATTTAACAGCTCAGGAGCGGTCGATGGAAATAATCAGCCGATATTTCTTTACGAAGGTTACTTTGCAAACGGGCAAGACAATTTCACCCGCAATTCCGATGTCCAAAATAGTGCCGCCGGCCTCTTCGAAAAAATCACCATCTCCCGCTACACCGGACGCGTTCAACTGGATGTCACCGGAACCTGATGCCACCACCCGCAGGACATCAATGAATTCCACCAACTCCCCAAGGTCCTCCAGTTTCCTTTCGTGCAAAGCACTTTTGAGTACGGCGCGTCCCCTCGCCGCTTTGATTCAACCCCGTCTGGGATTTTTTTGGATCATTGGCAGGATGCCAATGCCACGTGGCATCGGCATCCTGCCGATGTTTTGGGTCCACTTGCTTTGCAGAGGTGGTAAGAGACCCCCGGCCCCGACCCCCCTCCGCCTTAAATTCTTCCCAGCCAATTCTATTAATGGAAAGCCTGGCCGTTTTCTCTTCTCTAAATCCGTTGCAGCTGTCAAAAAATCCGCCTTTTCCCTAATCGAAGTTGTCCTCGCGCTTGCCGTCATCGCCTTCGCCATCACGGGCATAATGGGCCTCTTCCCCGTGGCCCTTCGCTCCGCGCAGGAGAGTCAGCGCGAAACCCGCGCCACCCTCATCGCACGTCAGATTTTCTCCGACCTGCAAACCTCCCCCGCCACCAACGCCCTCATTGCCACCGGCACAAATCTCGCTTCCTCCGGAAATTTCAAAACTGAAAGCTTGTCCAATTCTTGGACAAATTCGATTGGATACGATGAGGCCGGACTGCCCGTGGGACTGATGCCCACCCCGTCGGCAAACTTCGTCGCAAATATTTCCAGCACCCCGAACGTGCCAGTTAGCGGACTGAGCCGTATCCAAGTTGACGTGGAAGCACCTGCTCAAGCGGCATCAACGAATCGCTCCAAATACACCTTCGTAACCCTCATGCGGCAATGAGAAGAATAATTCAACAGGATTACAGGATTTTCAGGATTTAAAGGAGATCGTGATATTATGGTTGAGGATAGAATTACTGAGGGAATCATTGGTGCAGCAATAGCTGTTCACTCGGCATTGGGTCCCGAATTCCTGGAATCGGTCTATCAAAAAGCTCTTTTGGTTGAGCTTTCAGAAAGGGGATTCAGGGCAGAGGAACAAAAGGCAATACGTGTATTTTACAATGGAAATATTGTTGGAGACTTTGTTGTGGATATTGATGCCAATGGAATTCCTCTCGAACTAAAGGCCACCAAGGAACACCACGAGATGCATGAAGTGCAATTGGTTAGTTATCTGAAAGCTACAAATTCCGAAGTCGGTCTCCCGTTGAATTTTGGAATGCCAAGTCATTTGGTGAAACGAAAATATCTAAAATTCAAACCTTCAAAAAATCCTGTAAATCCTGTAAATCCTGTTAATCCTGTCAAAATTTCCCCCGCCTTCTCCCTCCTCGAACTGCTTGTCGCCATGGCAGTTCTTTCGCTTTTGGTTGTGATGATGATGGGCCTGGTCGATTCGGCGGCCAAACTCTGGCGGGACAGCGAAAACCGTGTGGACGCCTACCGCGAAGCCCGCGCGGCACTGGGCATCATTGCACGCGATCTGCAAAATGCCGTGTCCACCACAAACACCAACTATTTCCTCATGAACTCCCAAGGTGCCTTCTCAAAAGCTCCCCTTGGTTCGGAGGCTGATACAACACGGGCCGGAGCGGCCTTTTTCCTGAGTGCCCTCCCCGCCAATGCCCAGGAAGACGGAGCCAACAAAAGTGATGTCTGCGAAGTCGGCTATTTCATGGCCTACGGAAAAAGCGCAGCGGTGACCAATACCCCGCTCAACACCATGAACATTTACCGTCACTTCCGCAGCAGTGACCAAACATTCACCAACCTCACGAACGCCACCACCTTCAGCAGTTCAACAATCACCGGCCCCAGTTCCGAACTCCTCGCCCGAAACATCCGCCAATTCCGGATCACTCCCCTCACCATCACAAACAATAGCTTTGTACCTTTTGTGGCCTCCACCAACTCCCCCTTGCCCGACCTCATAGAAGTCTCCATCACCGCCGTCAATCAAGAAGCCTCAAAACGCTTCACCAGCAGCTCCGACTGGACCTCCTCCACCCCACCCTTCGCCCTCACCAACACCCAGCAAACCTTCACCACCCGCATCCGCATCAACCGGCCATGAAGAACCCCCATCACCAAGATGACAGGATTGGTAGGAAAAAGAGGATGGAGCTTTTCTCCACGCCTTTCGAGCTTCCCTTTTCGGTCTCCGCTTTCCGCTTTCCGTTCTCCAAAAAAGCCTCCTCCCTCATCACCACCCTTCTCGTCCTCGTCGTCCTCTCAACAATCGTCGTCGCCTTCATGCAAAGCATGAGCATCGAAAGGAATGTGGCACGGAGTGTGATGAACCGCCTTAAAGCCGAACAAATTGCACTGAGTGGGTTGGCTCAAGCTGAACAGATCATCCTCACAGGCATCGGAACAAATTTTGGTTTTGCCACAATCCTCACAAACGTGAACCCTGGCCTTGCCCCGGTCACGACAATTGTTACTGATGAGCGCTTTTCAAGGGCAATGCCATTAATTTCCGTTTTAAGCCCAAGCCTTCTTCCGGCAGGTGCTACTAACGCTGCAAATCTGGCGTCTGCTCTTTCTTCTGTGACAAATACGAATGCTGTCTCAAGCATTGATATGAATTTAAGAATTGGTGTTAGTTCACTAATTACCGACCAGCCCGGAAGCCCGCGATACAATGCGCCTTGGATCTACATAACAGACGATAATGGCAGGACTAATGGACGTTTTGCTTTCTTTGTGATGGATGAGCAGGCAAGATTGAATCTCAGCATACATGGAACTGACACCAATACAAGCCGGATTGGATGGGATCCCCAGCCTGAAAGAATCCCTACTTTCATTTCAGGACAATCAAATTATTTTGCTACATCAGGGGCACAGTCTGCCCTTTCAAACTTCGTCAATTTCTCCCTGGCGACTTTGGGGCAGGCTGCGGTCAATCGATCAGATTTCGAAAACAAAAAGCAAATTTATACATTACATTCAGCCCAGAGCGGAGCATTTATTCCTGCCGGGTACTTCAACACAAATGGGGCATTCGTTACTTATGCCAACTCGCATCAGCCGAAATTCAATATCAACGTATTGGCAACAAATACTCTTTATGGAGCATCTCCGACACAACGCGCTGAACTAATTGCCAACATTATTGACAGCAACTTGCCCACTCTAAAAAATCGGGATGTTTCTTTCAGCGCAGACGGAAAGCCTATCGAACAAATTCGCTACCTTCGTCGACTAGCTGCCTCAATTATCGATTATATTGACACCGACTCCACAACGACGGCTTTGGCCGACGGAGAACCTGCTGGCAAAGAACTGGCGCCCTTGGTCTCTGCCATAGCAGAGAAGTATAATTGGATCAGCGAAAGCGGCGCGGGGTCCATTTGGAACAACAGGATTCGCCACACAGTTTATGTCCAGTTATGGAATCCTTATCAGACAAACATTTCAGGAAGCTTTGGGTTCGAGCTCTTCACTCCAACAACTGGGGGAAGATTTCGATTTATTCAAATGCCAGGCGCGGTTCAAGAAGCGATGCTTCCAGTTGCGGGCACGAATAGCATCTCCCTCCAAGCAAATGAGTATCGCGTCTTTGAAATCGGCTCCTCCACAAATACCGTTGTTTCCTCCGTTCAAGGATCTCTTCTTGTGGCAAATCATCCAATACTTCCTCAGACAGCCAGCACAAACACTGCTCTTCCTGCGCATATTCGTTATCGTGCGTCTTGGAATGGTGCATTGTTCGACCACACTCCCAATACGTCTGTTCTCTTTCCTCAATTCGGTCCTGGATTAAGCAAATCTTCGGTGGGGGGCAGTGCTGCCACCCGGATAACCCTAAACGGAATCTCGCGATTCTCAATTAACTACCCTCAGTATGGTTTTGTTGATCCCGCAAAAGGATATCGTTCCGCTTCTGACCCCAGGCAAAATTTCATTTCAAATTATGTTTGGGAAACGCTCGCTCAAAACAACACGGATGTTCGCTGGAATGGTCGTAACAGCAGCACAGGAGTAGTCCGTCAAGACTACAATGTTGTTTGGGCAAGACGGGATTTTGTTCGCGAAAGCAGTCGGTTAGGCACTTTCGTTGGAGATGCTGACCCCACAACTGCGCCTGTTGTGTATCAGCCGGGAGATGCTACAAATTCCATCGCGCACATTAGGAATGGCCGAATGCGAAGTATTGGCGAACTTGGGAACATCTATGATCCCGCACATCTCAGTGATTCCGGATTAGCCACCGAGGCTGGCAATCCAAACTCATGGTATGCCTCTGGGGGTGGACGAACGCTGCGGATCGGTCAATCGGAATTTGATTATCCTTCCTCCGGCGTAACACCATCAGGCACTGAGCGACGAACTCTCCCATGGAATACAAATGGGATGCGATCAACGATGCTCCTGGATCTTTTCACAACAACGCAAACCAACACAAGCGGCATTCCAGAATCCTTGGGTAGAATTAACATCAACACCGCAAGTCGTGATACCCTTGCTGCTTTGTTTTTTAATCGAGGCCAAGATGGCGACCTTGCATTCACCAACTCTAGAATTACAGCAAATGCAGCCCTCGCAATATCCGATTCCATCATTTCCAATCGGCCGTATTTCCGCATGTCAGATATTCACAGATTCACCACGAATTTCCTGAACTCCACAAATTTTTCTCCACCTTTGGGTACAATCTCCACAAACGTCGCAGCCATAATGGACCCGGGCCGTGAACAAGTATTAGGTGCCCTCATTGAAAACATAGATGTTCGATCTCAAGTTTTCCAAGTTGCTGCTATCGGAGAAAGCCTTGACCCCCGTGGAAAAGTGAATTCACGGGCTGCTCTTCGGGCAATTCTTTCAGTAACAATTGATAAAGATCCTGTCTCAGGACTTCTCCGTGCAAAAATTAAACAAATTTATGTCCAGACTTTTTAATCTACTTATCATTTCAAGTTTCATCTCTTGGAGCGTTTATTCTCAAGAAGCAACACCCTCGCCAACCCCACCACCGATAAGTGATGTTCAATTTATTAATGCAACTTCGGTTCCTGAAATAGATTTACGAATCCGTGATGGCAGGACATATGAAAGGCTTC
>JBGSVX010000578.1:0-6157 GCA_041752795.1 Terrimicrobiaceae bacterium | reverse complement strand
ATTACTTGCTACATTTTTGGGCATATTCATTGATTTTCAACGACTTATAAAAAAATTAAGGGGAAGTTAGGCTAATAAAAATATCAGGCAAGCCTTGCAAAGAGATGCCAGGATTCCAGAGAGTGTTCTGACCACATTTCTACAAGACCGAACGGTCCGCAGAGGGCAATCCGCAATAAATACTTCCTCATTTTGGGATTCTCCAAGAAGTCTGGATTTTGTCAGGAGCAACCTTAAAACGGGAAAATCCATTGCCCAAAATTTTCCTTTGCCAGTATCGGTATGAGTGGACCCCCCCCCCTGCGCAAATGAGACCCCCCCCCGCCCCCTACGCCGAGAGACTGCCGCCCGGTTCAGTTCTCCGCATCCTCCCGCATGTCCTCGGATCCTTTCTGCTTGGATGGCGGGGTGTAGATCATGCTCCTTATCATTTCCAACCGTGAGGCCGGAACATTCCTGCGCTCCCGGTAAAAGTCTTCTCTGAATTTCTTTCGTTCCTGCAATCTTTGAATTTCGGAATCGGTTTCCATGATTCGATTCCATATCCCGCCCGGCCTGAACATTCAATCCCGCATCCACCATCCGGACACCGGCTTGCGCTCCCTGCCCGCGCCATGCGCCAACCGTCCAAGCCGTGAGATTGCGCTCCCGGTTCAGACATCCGCCCCCGACATTGCCAGCTTTACCCGCTGAACGGTAGAGGCTCCCTTGCCTGTAATCTTCGCCGTGTTCCTTACGCTCTGGCCTACCCGCAGTTGGCGAACAATATCAGCATGACCTTTCAAGAACTGTGCTGGTGCCACCGCCGATCCAACACGCCGCCCGAGTGTCTTGCCATTCCGCTTGGCATTCGCCAGCCCTGAGAGAATCCGCTCCCGCAGGGTTTCAACCTCTGCCCTTGCCATCTCAGAGAGCAATGCAAGCATGATCCCCGCCGCAGGATTCCGCTTCCCCGACGACATCAGGGTTTCAATTCCCTGAGCGTGCCAGTATAGCGAGACCCCGTAATCTTCCAGAGTCTCCACGAACTTGTGCGCGATACTATTCCGACGAGCCAACCGGGAAACCTCATGCACCAACACCTTTTTGATTTTGCCCTCTCTCGCCAGTTCCTCGGCCCGAGTCAGGCCCGCACGGTCATTTTCATCAGCACGGCCTGAGACAGTCTCCCGGCAAACCTCTACGACCCTGTAGCCTTTCTGCTTGGCATACTCTTCAAGTTCATGGACCTGCCGGTCAGTGTCCTGCTTGATCGTGGAAACACGAACGAGGATTGCGACCGGCACCGCTTTGGATTCTGATTTTGTTTTCATCGGTTCTCATTCTGTCAGGTGTACTCATTTAATCAAGTTTTTTTTGAATACAATCAATGAGGGCAGAGAATTTGTCAGTCATCGGGGGAAAATTTCGCAAAACTTTGATGAATGATTTTTTGAATACACAAAAGAGCCCACCAAGATCACCAAGGATGATATGCCACCGGCCCGCCTATTGGGGAAATTTCCCCGCCGCACAAACCGGTTATTTCCGCCCGCCATGGATTCCACCCCCCAAGGTGACACCATAACCCCGCGCCCCTCCCACGCTGAAACCCTTTAAGGAATGCCGGAACCGGGGAGGCAGGAGGGAAAGCCAATCGATACACCATGCCCTGCCATGGATCCCCGACATCGGACGGATGGAATAAGAATTTGTGACACCATTCAGCGGGAGGCCCAACCGACCGGAGGGAAATCCTTTTGCAAACGTGTCAATTGGTTTTGAAAATCCAGATCAGGCCATTCAGGTCAGGAAAGAACCCCCAGGAATCCGGCCCGCTGGCCGGATCCGCTCCAATTCTCCCGGCGATCCATCGAGAATCCTTCGACACTCTGCCCTCCGCCCCTTTTGAATGCGCTGCAAAAGGATTTGAACCGCCATAGGAAACAGGAAATCAAGTCAGCCATCATCATTTGAGGCGGAGAGTTTGGCATCCATCCAGCCTCCCGCTCGCCCGGACACCCCGCCCAGCTCTCCTGATACTCCCTCCGAAACAAAGCCCCGCTACGGGGATTTGTGGCGCATTTCCGGCACCCGATATGCCAGCCGTCCCGCCGTCCATAAACATTGGCGGACTTTCCGTTATTGGCGTTACTTGTCCATCCAGTCCACCCCACCTAGGACAACTGGACGGATGGACGCTCAATCATCATCCTGAGAGCGATTGACGCCTTCATCCGAAAGACGAATAACACCGGATTCAAGGTCAGGTTCGATCAGGTTTGCAAATCGTCCCTTTTGGTAATCAAGCGCACTGTATGCCGCCGACCTTCCACAATCGGTCATTTCCTGCAATTTCTTTGCTCCCGCTGCTTGCGTCATTGTCCTTTTCCCATACTCAAACAAGCGGAGAATATGCTCTTCCCGAATTTTCGCCACCGGCCCGGACTGCCCATCAAATGCCGTCCAGTCAAAGTCATCTGCATGAGCAAAGAAGCCGCCATCAGTGCGCCGCCATGCCGACCGGGGAGCCATCACGCCATCATTGCATTTCGCCACCGTCAATACTGTGTGAGGATCATCCTCCGCATCTGTAGCCGCCTGCAAGGTCAACACCGCTCGCGCCGAACTGGTAATTACATACGAGCCTGCAAGCAGGTTTGCCATTGACCGGCCCCTGTGCTTGTCACCTTCCCTTGGCTTTCTCAAATGGTGGACGACCAGCAAGGCCGGATTTGTTCCCACCTCGCCAGCAATTTGCCGCAAGTATGAAAGCAGTTCGATGATGTCCCGCTCCTGAGAATCGCTCACCATGGAGTTGAGCGGATCAAACACAATCATGTCAGGCCCGAAAGCCCGCGCCGCCACCGTCAAATCATTTCGGAAATGCGGATTTTTCATAGCAATCATTCCGTCCGGGGGAGCGGACACAACAAGATTTTCATCCAGCCCTGCCGCATCGCCAAGTTTTTGAAAATCTTTCGATAGCCGAGGGAGCCCGTTCTCCGATTGGACGATCATCGTCTTAAATTCGAAGTGAATTGGAAACCCCATCCAACTGGATTCCCCCCGAGCCGCCCCAACCGCCAGAGAGAACACCGCCCGCGATTTGCCGACACCTCCCGGCCCCGCAAAGATCGTCATTGCCCCTCGCTGGATCAGGGAATCCCCAACAAGAAAATGATTCTCCGGCGTCACATACTCCGCAATCTGTGAAGGCCGCAGAAATTCAATCATCGGCTTTCGCTTTTCCTTTTCCTTTTTCCGCCCATCCACAGGATCAGGCCGCAACTCTTCGCCAGCCTCTTCATTGTCATCACCCGCAAGTGGATCATAAAAACCGCCGCTCATGGTAGCACCTCCCAAAACTTCCGCTCCCGCTCGAAACAGTCCGGCGAGATTTTACAAACATCGGCCAGGTCTTTCCCAATAGTCCCGTCCGCCTTCACAATCCCCGACAAATCGAAAGCCCGCACCCGAGCCCCGGCACCAACAAGTTGCCGCGCCCAGACTCGTGCCGCACCTTGCCCCGCATCGTCACAATGAGGATAAACAACAACGTCTTTACCAGCCAACCGAATCAAAGCCTCTTCCGCAATCCTTTGATTTGCCGCGCCAAGAATTGCAACGGGAGCGACGTCGTCTGCCTTTTCCTCCGCCACAAGGAAATTGAACACCGCGAGAAAATCCGCCGCGCCCTCCAGCCATGCCACCTTAGAGAAACCTGACGTCTCTTCAATCCCGAGAGGCCACGACTTACCAGCCCCGATGCAATGCGACTTCCTCGCCGGAAGTTCCTTGTATGCATCGAAGAGCCGACCATCCAACCGGCGAAACTCCATGAGTTGCCGCCGCCGATCCCTCACCGCCCAGCAGGTAGTCCCGGCGAACTCTGCAAATCCTAAGAACCCCCGCCGCTCCGCCAACCGCATACCTTCAAGGCCAAATCCGCGAAGCTCTGCAAGTGCGTTCAACTCAACCGCCGTTCCCGCCCGCAAATCGGGCATCCATCGTTTCTTCGCATTGGCCGGGACATGCTCCGCCCGCTTTCTATCCGGGAGCCCCAGAAAGTTTCGCGCCCATGACAAAGATTCCGCTGCCGTGAAATTTTTCGCCAGCCGGATGAAATCAAGGGCATCACCATGATCTCCGCTCGCATGGTCCTTGAAACGCCACCGCCCGGCATCCTCGTAAACCGAAAATGACGGTTTTTTTTCTTCACGGAAAGGTGAGCAAACACATTTCCCAGGCTTTCCCGGAAGAGACATAACCTGCCACAGTTGGCGAATGTCCAGCCTCTCCGCTATCTCTCCCGCAGTCAGGTCAGGATTCATTTTCACTCTGCCTCTGCTCTTCGCTTTGCGCCGACCCTTCCGCCTGCCACCAACCTTTAGCCCTCAGCCGCTCTGCCAGCTTTGCTGCCGCACGGTCAGCCGCCCGCGCCGAGGTGTGAGAACTAACAACGGACATTGGAGAAGATGGGATTTTGCCATCCCGCAAAAGTTCGCCGGACATTTTCGTGAGCCGATCCAACGAATCCCCCGTGACAACCTTTCCGCGATGCCAAAGCACAACCAGCCAGTTACCCGTTTTCATTTCACCACCTCCTCAGCCCCGGCAAATCCCGAGACCTCGCCTGCCGCCGCCTTTGCGATGAATGCGCAAAGTTTAGGAACGCTAACAAACACCGTGCCCCGAAGACACCCCCTCCGCCGCACCCTCACAAGGAACTTTTCATCAGGCCTCAATTTGGCGTCTGTTTCAATGAGCCAAGAACGACTGGCCCCCGATACCGAGCACCGTTCCCCCGGCTTTGGTAGGCGCGAGAATTCAGCGACATTCCCAGCCGTTGCCACCTCAACCCGCTGGCCGAGATGCGCCGGAACCGCCCCGGCAACCGTGGGGATTGCCCCCGTTAATTCTGATTTCTTCTTTTGCATATTTTTTCCTTTCGTGTGTTTCCGGCGAACCATTCGCCTTCCACAAACGCCAATATGCAAAATCAGAGACATGCCCTTTCCGGCCCACGCCAAGAGCCGCAAAGCATTTTCCCGCAAGAACACAAATCTATCCCGCAAGCTGAAAGATTATCCCGCAGAGTGACTGCTTTTTCCCGTTTGACCTTTCAATAATCCCCCAACGGACCCCGTTTTTCCCGCGCAATTTTCCTCAAAAAAGTTCTTGGCGATTTCTTTTATCTCGCCCGCTTACCCCTTGGCGGAGTTGCATTGCCGCCCTCCGATCCTTTATCCATGCGCCTTGAGGCGTTTTTATGAACCTTCACAAGAGCCTCAAAAAACGATCCGGAAATTACCCCATTTTCTATGACCTTCGAAATGTAAGTATCGGTCACGGTTTTCGCTTTTCCCGTGGGATTACTTTGAGATTTTTTGCTCAAAATGAAAATTAAAGCATCCCGCACAAAGCCACGAAAACGGTTTGCATCGCGCACCACTTCCCATTTCCCAAGCCTTCGCCACTTGGGACGCTCTGAGCCGTCAGGAAGCTCCTCAATCTCAAACTTTCCGACGTAAATCTTTCGACGGACAGCACCGGCAGCAGGATCACAAAGCGCATTACAATTCAACTCCCCGCCAGACCCCGGCTCAACTCCCCGCCGTGCGTCATGCCATCGCAAGCGAGGATTTGTTTTCTCTTCATAAGCCATCACCAAAGATTGATATCGTTCATCGACCTCACGTTGCGGACGTTCACTCTCTCTGTGTAGCGCAGTGTGCGCATCGGTCAGAAGCCGAGCCGCCGAATCAACATCTGGAACAACCTTGGGCCTGCTTCCTTTCTTCGGCCTCCCGCTCTCCGCCCTGCCCAGTTCGATTGCCAGTCTCGCAACCGCTTCAATACGACGATTCTCCACCGCTCTTTTTGCAAGGTTCAGAAAATCCCTTGCAAAAAGTCTCAACCAGTCAGTCTCAGTTTTTTTCATAAATTCATCTTCCCAAATTCACTCCGTCCATCCGGCCAATCCGACCGGACAACCGCGTTGTCCATCCATCGCCGGGAACCGCTGGAAAATGGGGAGAGACCTCCCCAACCAAGCTCCGCAAGGTTTCTCCAAAAGAATTGAAGCAAAGCCACACGCAAGCCCTCAACGGCATTGAACCCCTCCCGCCGCTGCCGTGATACTCCCGAGCAATTCAAAGCCAGCCACCGCCCGCCA
>JBGSVX010000577.1:0-5979 GCA_041752795.1 Terrimicrobiaceae bacterium | reverse complement strand
ATGACCTTATCCAGAGCGGTTCCAGTCTGCGGCGAACGGACCAACATTTGCTCGTAGCGGTCAGCAATGGATTGCGAATTATCCGGCTCGGCAAGGACCGGAAAACTTGTCAACAAGGTTAGAACAAGAGCAAGACTGGTGCAAAAAAATGCGTTCATGGATTTTATCAATTTGGACAGGGTCTCCAGGCTCTATAATCAAATGCATGATTAATAGCGAATCCGTTTGTTGCGGGTTCTGCCACCGCCAAACTCGAAACGCCCGGTTCGCCGTTGGATCGGGGGAAAATCGCTTCTCCCAGTGTTTGACAGCTTTGGCTGGTGCGCTCGTCGAAAACCTTGTTCAGAACGCCTGCGAAAAGTTTTCCCATGGACGTGTGCGCATTTCTGGAATCAATGCGGCCACCGGACTTGAGGCTCCTGTGGTTTTCGTGGTTGGTATTGCTGACCTGATCCCGGCCGAATCCAATTATCGGCTCAATGACGAGGCCAGAGTGGAATTGATTCGCGACAACACACGGCGGATTCATACCAAATACACAGCGGAATAGGTATAAAAAGTCGGCCACCTCGGCGATGTGCCCCTACCGATTTTTGGTAGGGATGGCTCGCCGAGCCGTCCGTCGATTTGACCTGTTTCGATGTAGAAATGGTATGTTATGGCAGCCACTCGCGCCGCTCACAAACATGTGTTGACGTGGACGGGATCCACTTTGCCGCAGGGGATCCTAGTAACACGATGAAGTTTTTCCCGGAATTGTCCTTGCTGTTGGGGCGATGTTTGCGCGCCTGCGGCGGGCGTAACCACCAAGTGCTCAGCCTTCCACTTTCGGGCCAGGGCGGTCTTTTTTGACCTGCTCAAGGCTTTCACCGAGTATTCCAGACTGGAAGCGGCCGAACGGTTCTCTGATTCCGTAAAGGCGACCAGTTTGGCCGGCCGGTGGGCCCGGACATATGCGGACCCCTTGCCGGAGTTGTGAACCTTCAGACGCTTTTTTACGTCAGTCGTGATCCCGGTGTAGAGCGAGCCGTTCGAACACTGGAGCATGTAAACGAACCAGGGCTTGGGAATAGGTTTAGCCATGTGATCAGACAGGTATTAAAGAACGCGAAGGATTTTGGCTGACGGGGCGGTTGTTCGATCTCCGGCGCGGGATCCGATCAGTTGAGAACCCAGCGGAGATTCTGGCGTGATGACCGTCACCGTGGATTTTTCGTGAGGCACCTCGGTTCCGCCTCCGGAGGGTGCGACGAAGAACCATTCCTTTGCACCGGGGAATTCCAGTTCGACCAGTGCGCCAAGTTCAATGGGAACGTCCTTTGTAAAGGCGCGCAACGGCATCTTCCCGATGGCATCAATTGCTTCAGCGGCGGCTGCGGCCTGCTTTGCCAACCCATCGGCAAGATAATTTTCCTCAATGGCCAGGGTGTCGTATTTTCCCACGGCCTTGCTTTCTGAATCGTTCCCGCCCTCGCGTGTGATCTTCGAGGCCCGTCGGCGGCTCTCAAAGTCCTCCCGAAGCCGCTCAAGAATACTCGCCACAATTTCGGATTTGTTCATGAGTGAATCTGACCCCCTATGGTTGGCCGCCCATTTGCCAGACCTTGATCGCCTCAATCGGGTGAATGAGCATGATGACATTGAGAGTGAGGTTGTCCCGGACCCAAAGCGCACAACCAATTTCCATCGCGATGAAGAGCATCACGCTTGCCCAAACCGGGAGCCTCCATGCCAAAAAGAACCCGAAGCTCATCATCGGAATATCGCTCACGGAATTCAGGATACTGTCCCCCGAATACCCAAGCGCCATGGTCGCCTCGCGGTAGCGGTTGATGATGATTGGAGAGTTTTCGAGAATTTCCCATCCGGCCTCCACCAACACGGCAATCAGAAACCGAAACCGGACCGGCAAGCGCCGGGCCACCAACCAAAGCAGACCGAAAAAGACGAGCCCATGGCCGATGTGCGAGAAGGAATAGGCATCGGCAAAACGCTGGGAACATTCATTGCTCCAGATGTTGCCCTCCCAAAGACCAGCCTTTCCATCAGGCCCAAAAACCGAGCGTCCAATCCACCACTCGAAACCAGCCGTAACAGCGATTATCCCAACAACCGCGAGGATAATCGCGCCATATTTTTTCCAATCGTTTTTCATATCGCAGACCGGTCAGTCGTGAGCATAAGCAGGCGATCCGCCGGGGAAAACAATGTCATTGCGAAATCTTATCGCCTGACAGCTTTACCACAAGCCACCGTGAGGAAAAAAATTGTGCATCCCCATAGCACGTCCCTACTTGTGTTCACACCAATGGGCGTGATGAAAAGTGGGTGTCGTTGCGGAGCCGCGTGGAACTTCTCATCGTGCGACGGAGCGCCCGATCCAGCATGCCCAATATTTAATCGCCTCCCACATCAGACAATCACTTTTCCTGCTTGGAGTTTTGGGGGATGTTGCGGCAGAGTCAGTGGTTCATGCTGCATTTGGGCTCCAGTCTTTTTGCCGAAATCCCGACGAATTTTTTTGGAATTCTGACCGGGCCGAATGCGCGTGTGTATTTGGATGTGGTGGATGCGATTGAGCGGGAGATGCCTTCGCGCGGGGATGCGATGGAGTGGGCAGAGGTGATGGAAATTATTGATGGGGTTCTTGCGGCGGGGGTGGTTTTGGAGGCGGAGGGGGACGAGGTGCCAGCAGAGTCCGAGCAGCCGTCTTCGCGGGTGCTGCGCAGGTTGGTTTCTGCGCGGTGGATGGAGGAGGAGAAGCGTTCCGACTACCGGCGGGTGTTGTTTCTGGAGCCGTCGGCGCAACTTGTGTTGGAAGCGCTGCGGGCAATTGTGAGTCAGAGCGTGGCCTCCTTTACCGGGAAGCTTCGGCTCGTGTGTGACCGGTTGGCGGCCCTGCGATTCGATCATTCCCGGATGGAGCTCATATGGGAGGAACTCAAAAGTTGCCTCACGGAGACGCGATCGGGCCTGCGTGAACTTCGCAATATCCGCAAGCAGGTGGAGCGCTACGCGAGCCGTCAGTTGCGAACCGCGACCCTCGCCGAGGCGCTGGATATTATTTATAACGAATTTTCCACGCTCATCACCCAGCAATGTTACCGGGAGTTGATTCATGCCCGGTTGCCGGAGCGTCTGCGCGAGGCGTTGGAGGGGCTCACCGCGTTGGAGCGCGATGATCTCGCCCTGCAGCGACTGAGTGAGGACTACATTCGTGCGAACAACGAGCCGGGGCGGGCTGCTTCGGAAGTCCTGCGCACGATTGAAGAACTCTCGCTGGCCTTGGGAGATGTCGAGCCCACGGCGGACCGCGTGGACACAAGCACAGCGGACTTTGCGCGGCGCTCGCGTTCGCGCATCCGCTACATCCAGGATGTCGGCTCTTCCCGGCGTCAGCAAATCAAAACGATTTTTGACTTTGTGAGGGAACACCTCGAAGGCGTCCGGTTTGCGGATTTGGAGGACCGCCTGACCTTGCCGCCGCTTCGCTTGATGGATGCCGGCCTGCTTGGCATTTCCTCGCTGGCAAAACCGCGTCGGACCGGAGCGGCGGCGGAGCGTCATCAGGTCGCGCTGCCACTCAGTGACGACGAGCGCGAAGAGAGTCTTCGCGAGATGGAAAAAAACATGCGGAACTCGTTGCGGCTTGATCGTGCGAACCGGTTCGTCGAGCAATTGCATTTGAAGTCCGGAGACTCCATGCTCTCGGAACGCATGAGCATCCACACGGAAGATGATTTGTTGGACGTGATTTCCTGCCTTGTCTTTGCCCCGGCGGGAGGAGCGGCTTACCGCCTGCGAACGAATCGGGAACTTCATCCGTCTGAGCCCGTGATGATGGACCCCAAGGGCGAATTTTTTATTGAGCGGTTTGAGGTGGAGAAAAAATGAGTGACGATCTCACATTTGCCGCAACGAGCGGTCGGCTGATTCCTGACCTGAGCGACACGGACCGCGAGAACCTTCAGGCCGCGGTCGGCGAATTGTTTCATCATCAGGCCATCCTCCGGGACCTGCCCGGGGATCGTGAACTCTACGATTGGGCGCGGCTTCATTTGGATTGGGTTCGGGAAATTTGTGCGCTCATTGGTTTTGAAGTGTTTCTGAATGAAGACGATCAGCTCATTCACGCATTGCCTGGAAACCGGATCACGCTCCGGCGTTTAAAAACTGAGTGGACACTCGTCGTGCTGAGCCTGTGGTATGACTACGATGTGCGCCTGCGCTCGGAGGGCGCGCCGGTGATTTTTTCCGTGGAGGAATTTAACGAGTCCCTCAAAACGAAACTCGGGGAACGTCAGCCCTCGCCATCAGCCCTCAAAGAAATCCTCGCGTTTTTTGCAACCCGCAAGCTTCTGCGCATGGACTACGCGGACGAATTTCATCGTTCCAAAATCGAAGTGTTGCCAACAATCCGGTTTGTGTTGCCATTCGGGGAATTGGAAAAAGCCGCGCAGGCCATGGATGATTTGATGAACACCGGAAGCCGGGAGGAGGAAGACAATGGCTAGTCGCTGCATCCGTCTGACCCGCATTCACGCGATCCAGTGGTTCGGGTATTGCGACACGTTTGACATCAATGGAAACCTCCTGATTGCAGGGCGTACCGGCGCGGGGAAATCCGTGTTGATGGATCTCATCCAGTTGGTGCTCATCGGGGATCAGCGTGCAAAATACAATGCGGCCTCCGACGGGCGCGGTCATACCTCGGGCCGCGACAAAAAGAGCTATTGCCTCTGCGACACGCAGGAAGACATCAATGGCATCCCGCAGTTTGCCCGGGATGGTGGCGTCACGGTGATCGCCCTCGAGTTCACATGGCCCGATGGAAAACAGGTCGAGACATGGGGGATGCGGATTGAATACGCAAACGCCGAAACCCAGACCCCGGAGGAAGAGTTTTTCCGCATTCCAGAACGTTTGGAGCGATCTCATTTTGTGACGCCCGAGGGCTTTGCGGTGGATCATGATGGCTTTCGGGTCCTTCTCCGCAAAACTGATGGTGAAACCTTCCGGAATATCACCGAGTATCGGAAGCGGCTTGGCGAACATCTGAACTTCCACCGCGAGACGGTCGATTTTTTGATGCCATCGGCCATGTCCTTTGCATTCCTGCCAAGGTTTGATGAGTTTTGCCGCCGCTATATTTTGCAGGCTGAGGACATCAAAATCGAGCCCGTGCAGCAAAGTTACCGGAGTTATTTGCGCATCCGCGAGGAGCTCGAAAAATTGCAGGACAAGGCCCACCGTTTGGAGGGAACCGTTGCTGCCCGCAAAGATTGGGAAGAGGCCCGCAAAGATGTGGATGCCTGCCGTCTTCTTGAAGCCGAATTCACGCGCGAGTCGGCGATGCAGGAAGAGTCCTCCCTTGCAAAAAAACTGAGTGAACTCGAAGCGCGGCTGACCCGCGAACAGAAGGAATTTGAAGAGGTGTGTGCACTGCTTGGAACCAGGAAACAGGACCTTGAATCACTCAAAAACATTTTCCGGGATGAGGGCGGCGGCGTTTTGCTGGAGCTCAAAGAACAGATTGCCGACCGGCAGCAAAAAATCGAACTCGTGCGCGAGCGCGGGAAAACGGTGGAAGAGGAGCGTGCCCGGCGGGTGCGATTGCTCAAAGATTTTGCGAAGCGGTTGGAAGAATTTCTCGCGGAGCGAAGCGCGGGGTCTCCCGCGGAGTTGCATGCTGCGATTCTCTCGCTTGAGGAATCCCGGCCCGAGGAACTCCGCTCCGCCTTGCGTCAGGTGGTCCAAGCCATTCGCACTGTGCTGACCCGGGTGCGGGCCTCGGTGCAAAACGAAAGCGAGCAATTTCAAAAATCCCGGGGGGAACTGGAAGCCCTTCAGCAACAAATCAAAAACATCGAATTCAACCGGGTGATCCCTTCCCCGCTTTTGGACGAGCTTAACCGACAGCTTCCTCGGCGTGGACGCGAAAATCCTGCACGTCAGCTTCGGGAACTCTGCGAGGTGCTG
>JBGSVX010000576.1:0-7405 GCA_041752795.1 Terrimicrobiaceae bacterium | reverse complement strand
AAAATCAATGTGCGGATTCGGTTTTTCAAAATGCAGGTTTGGAGGGACTTCTCCATGATGCAGGACCAAGGCCGTTTTGATGATGCCTGCAATCCCTGATCCGGCCTCGAGATGGCCGATGTTGGTTTTGACCGACCCAATCACACAAGGGCGCTTGCGTGAGGGGCCGCCAAGGACAGTTCCTATCGCAGATGTTTCGATGGGGTCACCGATAGAGGTGCCCGTTCCATGGGCTTCAACATAGTCGATTTCGATCGGATCAATTTTTGCGGACGCGCAGGCCTCGCGGATCAATTGCATCTGAGCCTCTGAACCGGGGACGGTCAGGCTGCTGGTTCGGCCATCCTGGTTCACTGCACTTCCGCGGATCACTGCGTAGATTCGGTCACCCGCCGCCTGAGCCGCAGAGAGTGGTTTCAGAACGATCACTCCCGCCCCTTCACCTCGCACAAATCCATTGCCCCTTGCGTCAAACGCCTTGCAACGCCCATCAGGAGACAGCATCGACATTCTGCTGAACCCGATGAAGGTGTCGGGAATGAGGATGGCATTCACACCACCCGCAAGGGCCATCTGGCATTCTCCCTGGCGAAGACTTTCACAGGCGAGGTGAACACCAACCAGAGAGGACGAGCAGGCTGTGTCCACAACCAAGCTGGGACCTTGCAAATTCAAAAGGTAGGAAATCCGGTTGGCTGCAATGCTCAGGACAGTGCCTGTGGTGCTGTGCGTGCCGATTGTGGTCCTGTCTCGATAGCTGGCTTGGATCCTGCAATAGTCGAACGTGGAGATTCCAACAAACACCCCAGTTCGCGATCCGCTCACAGGGTCCGGCACAAATCCGGCGTCCTCAATGGCTTCCCAGGATGTCTCAAGAAGCAGTCGTTGCTGGGGATCCATGGCGGCCGCTTCGCGCGGGGAGATGCCAAAAAATCCCGGGTCAAATTGATCGATGCCGTCAATGAACCCACCCCACTTGGAATTTGTTTTTCCCGGCAGTCCCTGCTCGGGATCATAAAAGGCAGGAATGCTCCAACGATCCGCCGGAATTTCCGTGATGGCATCCACTCCCCGCATCATCAAATCCCAAAATGCACGGGGTCCATTGGCTCCGCCCGGCAGCCGGCAGCCAATTCCCGTGATGGCGATTGGCTCGCCGTGAGTTGGTTGTTTTGACTCAGTCATTCCCGAGAATATGCCGCAAGGGTTAGGAGATCTCCGTGAATCGGGTTAATGCCCTCCCGCGTTTCCAAAAGTCGGAAACCCGCAGGGATGGGGGATTCGTTGGGTTCTTTTCGTATGAGCAATTTTGGTCCTGGCACAGCAGCCCATTGTTCAAATCCTGAGGCATCGTCAAAGTAAGAAATGCGGGGAGCCCCCAGATAAAAATGCATGCCGGGCTCCTTCCAACCAAGGGTTGCCACCTGAGTGCCGGGTGAAAGAGAGGGACGAACGGCCATTGCGAGTTGCTGTGCGGGCTTCACAAGATTTTCAAGAATTGGGAAAAGCAGCGCAGCCGATATGAGAACCCAAACCACCATGAGGCCCATGTGAGTCCACAAAATAGTCTGAAGCCGGGCTTTTTTCAAAAGCACAGCCATCACTCCCAACCAGACCAGCAGGAATCCGCCTATGAGCATGGCGGGGGATTGGAAACCTTTAAGTATAGGAAAATACTTGGGGACAAGTATCAAAGCCACCGCAATCAAAGAGACGGGCACCCCTGTGAGGAGGAAGGCCCACTTCAGCCGCGTTTGAGATCTTTGCTGAAAATGGGGTTCTGCCGAGACCCGGACACTGTGTGCGACCAGAATCGCCAGCCACGGAAAAACCGCCGCCATGTAGTGCGGAAGCTTGGACACAATAAGAGTCATTAAAATCACCGTTGGCAGGGTCATTCCCAAAAGGATAATTTTGAATCCTTGTGGGCTCCTGGCCCACTCTGAGCCACGATTCACAGGGTGAGCCGCAGAAAATGTGCCCGGAACGAGTACAAGATACAAAGTCCATGGCAGGAAGCCCACCGCAAGCACCAGAGGGTAAAATGGCAGGTGGGCGAGAAATGGAATCAGACCCTGGCCTCCATGGCCTTCCATGGCAGTAAACAGACGCTTTGGAAGCCGTTCGGCAATGGCAATTCGCCAATAGTCGCCGTCAGTCGCCGAGTTGGCAGGCAGGCCCCATGCGAGAAAGATCAAAAATCCGATGAGAGAGGCCATTGCCAGTTTGGCGGCAAATGGTCCACAGGCCGAGCGTCCCCGGGCCAGCACAAGGATTGTGGCAATGCTCAATACCGGGACAGCAAGTCCCACCGGACCTTTTGTTAGCGTGGCCAGTCCGATGGCCAGACCCATGACTGGAACATGCCATTTTTTCGGACCGTGCAGCCATGCGTGAACAAACGTGGCCTGTGCGAGGAGAGTGAAAAGAAGCAGGGTAGCATCCGTTGTGGCGGCACCCCCGATTATAAGCATCATGGGTGTTGTGCCAATCAGCCCCGCTGCCAGCGGTCCAGCCCGTGTAAACTCCGCCGCCAGAACCCCCACCAACACACACACGATGGCCATCGCTAAGGTGGACGCCAGACGCACGGCGATGGCATTCTCCCCAAGAATGCGGATTCCAGCGCTCATCAGCCAATAAACCATCACCGGTTGAAACGCTCGAAGCTCATGGTTGAACGTGGGGTAAAGCCAGTTTCCCGAATGGGACATTTCCAGAGCTGCCGTGCCATAACGGGACTCATCCCGCTCCCATAGGGTTGACCATGATGCCACCATGAGCAGGAGACACCAGACTCCGAGCGCGACCAAAATAATTTTTCTCAGAGAACTCATGACTCTCCGGGGCCAAGAAATTTGCGATGGGTGTCGCATCGCAACCGCCACTTCATCCAACGCGCGGCAAGCAGATCCAGAAATCCGCAGAGTCCCCGACTGATCGGCCCAACATGGTATTTCGAACTTCCTGCATGTCTCGGTCGGTGTTCTACCGACATGTCCAGCACCTTGCCTCCATGAACCCTGCACAAATAGGGCAGAAGACGGTGCATTCCCTCAAAATGCAAAGGCAGTTGTTCTCCTGCTTTGCTTCGCATCGCGCGCAGCCCGCATCCGGAATCCGGGCAGGAATCTCCCAGGACCATCCTCCGTGCATATAGCCCCACACGCGAGGCCACTCTTTTGCTGAATGAGTCCTTTCGCATCCTTCGCATTCCCTGAATGAAATCTACCGAGGGGTCGGATTTCAAAACTTCGACCATCCTCAACAAATCTGCCGGGCAGTTCTGCAAGTCCCCATCCATCATGCCCCAAAAACCTCCTCGTGCGACGGACACTCCTGCGGCCAGCGCGGCGCTCTTTCCCTGATGTGTCGGCAAGATCAGGACCCCAACCCGTGGATCCTGAGAAGCCAGATTTTTCAGTTCCCCGAGTGTGCCATCCGTCGAGGCATCATCCACAAACACTGCTTCCCACGGAATACCGGGTTTGCCGAAAACCCCACGGATTTCCTCAAACAAGGGAACCGCATTGCCCTCCTCATTCCGCATGGGAATAATGATCGAGAGTTCGGGCTGACAGGATTTCATGTAGAAACGCAACATTCCTCTGCCACCCTCCTTCTCTGCAAGCTTGATCTCATGGGATCGATGACAGGGAGGATTTCCGGATTCAGTTTTATTGTTTTTCGATGCAATTTGCTTCACTCTGGCCCGAATGCCAGCCACTGAAATTTGGGAACTTGCCAGCTATATTGTCACCGTTATTGGCCTCCCCATGGCAATTCTCGTCTTTGTTCTCGAACAACGAAAACAACGTCAGGCCGATCACGAGGAAATTTATCAGCACCTCTCGGATGAATATCACGACTTTCTCAAACTCGTGTTGCGCCATCCCGATCTCCATCTCCTTCGCAAGCAGTCCGTCGAATTTCCACTCACGGAGGACCAGAAGGAGCGTCAGCAGATTCTCCTTGAGATTTTGGTTTCTCTTTTTGAGAGAGCCTATCTGCTTGTTTATGATGATAAAATGGATGTGAACAACCGCCGCCTCTGGCAGACATGGGAGGACTTCATGCGGGAATGGTGCCGCCGGAAGGATTTTCGCGCCGTGCTTCCCGAGCTTCTCAGTGGTGAAGACCCGGAGTTTTCAAAACACATACTTGGACTGGCCGCAGAGGAAGAAAAACGGTAAACTGGTCCCGCGTCGGTCCACCCGGAAATCCTCTCACTTGCATTGTTCGCTCCAAATCGGTTGAATCGCTGCCTCGCCGAATGCCAAACAATCCAAACCCATCCCGGCTTTCCAAAATTTGGGAGGTCCTTGCTCCCTACTTTGAGTTGGCCGGCTACCTGAAACCATACCGCCTGGTTTTTGTCATTGGAACGATTTGCGGCTTTGGCTTCGGTGTTATCAGCGGGTCAATTCCTTTCATCATCAATTTTGTCGGCAAAGTGATTTTCTCCGGAGGGCCCGATGCCAATGTGGCGGCGGAACTGAAAAACTTGGGAATCCTGGCCGGCCCGGTTGAGCACTTCGCGATCCATGTGCTCCACCTGGACAGTGTATCAAAACCATTTCTCGTCACAGTGGCCTGCCTGCTTATTCCGGGGGTCATGCTGCTCCGGAGCATCCTGGATTTTCTCAACAATTATTGCAGCGAGTGGACCAGTCAAAAGGTCCTCATTGACATCCGGGCGAAGGTCATGGAACGCATCACGGCCCAGTCCCTTGAGTTCTTCAATGAGGAAAAAGCCGGGAATTTGTTTCAGCGCGTGATCAACGAAACCCGCGAAGTCCAGGGTGTGCTCAATATCATCAACACCCAGCTTATTGCTCAGCCGGCGACATTGATTTCAGGCCTCATCGTGCTCTTCAGGCTGGATTGGAAGTTCACCCTGGGTGCACTCATTCTCATGCCCTGTTGTGTGGTTCCATCTTTGATTCTTGGAAAAAAAGTTCGTAATATCGCCAGGGGAGAAGAAGGGCAGGGTCGGGAAATGATGGTGATTCTCCACGAGATGTTTTCGGGAATCAAAGTGATCAAATCGTTTTCCCGGACCCAATACGAAGTGGCCCGCTTCAATGATTCGTGTCAGGTTATGTTCCGTCACACGATGCGGGCCAAACGCCTGATGGAAACGACCTCCCCTCTGGTCGAGGCTCTTGCAGCCTTCGGCGTCGCATGGGGGCTCTTTTACGTTTACATCGTGGGCATGAGCGGTAGCACGTTCCTCTCCCTCTGCATCGGCATTTTTCTCCTCTACCAACCCGTCAAAACCCTGAGCAGAACCCACCTCATTCTCCTCCGCAGTAATGTGATCATTCGCAGCGTTTTTGCTCTCATGCGCAAACAACTCGCCGTGGAAGACGCACCAAATGCCATGATCCTGACTTCCTGCCGCGGTGAAATCTCTTTCGATCAGGTGACGTTTTCCTATCGGGAGGGAATCCCTGCTTTGGAAAATTTCAATTTCCGGTTCGAACAGGGAAAATATTATGCCCTTGTCGGCGCCAGCGGAGCCGGCAAAAGCACATTGCTTTCTCTGATCATGCGGTTCTATGACCCTACTGCGGGGAACATTCGTCTCGATGGGACCGACCTCCGAGCCATCACGCAGGATTCCCTTCGTGAACAGATCGGTATCGTGAGTCAGGACACCTTTTTGTTTCATGACTCCATTTACAAAAATATCGCTTACGGACGTTTGGATGCGACCCGTGATGAGATCGTTCATGCGTCCCAGTTGGCCCATGCCCATGAGTTTATCCTTTCCCAACAGGACGGCTACGAGACCGTCGTCGGCGACAAAGGCTGTATGCTCTCCGGTGGCCAACAACAGCGCATCGCCATCGCACGTGCCCTTCTGAAAAATGCTCCGATTCTCCTCCTTGACGAAGCCACTTCGGCCCTTGATTCCGCCTCCGAAAAGCACATCCAGCAGGCACTCGAAGTGCTCGCATCCGGAAAAACCGTGATCGCTATTGCCCATCGACTGTCAACCATTCTGAAAGCCGACAAAATTCTCGTGCTCGACAAAGGCACCCTCAAAGAAGCCGGAACCCACGAGGAACTTCTCAAAAAATCCGGAATCTACCGCAATCTCTACGACCTGCAGTTTGGAACCTGATCGCGTTCCAGACTTGCGCAGACCTGCCTCCCTCGGTAATGTCTTCCCTATGGCGCGTTCGTCTAGGGGTTAGGACACGGCCCTCTCAAGGCCGGTGCACGGGTTCGATTCCCGTACGCGCTGCCACTCGGAAAATTGCTTATACCCAGAATGACGGCATGAAGATTGGTCCGCTCAATTGTGAGGGTGGCATTTGATGCAGGTGTCGCAGATTTCGCGGCGGAGGTCTTCGAGGCGGAACGGCTTGGAGAGGAATCCGTCCATGCCGGCGGCGAGGCATCTTTCGCGGTCGGTTTCAAAGGCGTTGGCAGTAAGGGCGATAATTCGAGGTTGTTTTTTCAGTTCAAGTTTTCGCACGGATTTTGTGGCATCGATGCCATCCATTTCCGGCATTTGCATGTCCATGAAAACGAGATCGTAGGTTCCTGCGGCGATCATCTCGACCGCTTCGCGGCCGGTCTCTGCGAGATTTGTTCTCTGACCGAGCATTTTGAGGAGAGAGAGGGCCACGGTTTGATTCACCGCATTGTCTTCGACAAGGAGGATCGAAAGTTTGCAGTGGTCGGGGGTTTGTTCCGGGCTTTCCTTGTTGCGCGAAAAACCGGCGGAGGTCGCTTCGCGGAAAAGGACATGGAAACGAAATGTGGAGCCTTGCGGTCCGCTTTCCACGGTGATTCCTCCGCCCATCGCTTCCGTGAGGCGCTTGCAGATGGCCAACCCCAATCCTGTGCCACCAAATTTCCGGGTAGTCGAACTGTCTGCCTGGGAGAATGGTTCGAACATTCGGTCCAGAGAAGCCTTGGGGATTCCAATGCCGGAATCTTTCACTTCAAAACTCAATCGCCACAAACCGGTGGGTTCCTGCACGGCGTTTGCTGCAAATGTGACTTTTCCTTTCAGGGTGAATTTGATGGCATTGGAGAGAATGTTGGAGATGACCTGTCGAAGCCTGTGGCTGTCGCCAAGCACGAGGCCCGGCAATTCCCCAAGCGCGAGTTCCAGCTCCAAACCTTTCGCGTTGGACGAGGGACGGTGGATGGCGGCAATGCTCTGAAGCTCCATGGCAGGGTCAAACTTCCTCTCCTCCAGCTCGAGGTGGCCGGCTTCGATTTTTGAAAAATCCAAAATATCGTTGATTAGTTCGAGAAGGGTGTGCCCGCTTTGGACAAGAAGATTGAGGTGGCCGGACTGCTCCTCATTGAGCGGAGACAGAAAAAGCAGGTCGGCGATTCCTATGATTCCATTGAGGGGAGTCCGGATTTCATGGCTCATCAT
>JBGSVX010000575.1:0-3604 GCA_041752795.1 Terrimicrobiaceae bacterium | reverse complement strand
ACTGGAGCGTCGCCCGGTGAGTGATTTGAGCCCATTCATTTGGTCGGAATCGATTACAAGCGCACGGATCGGTCTGGCCATGCGGTAAGGATACACACCCGCATCGTTTTGTGTAGATATTTCTGAAACACTACACTAGTCGGGCTCATGGAGCCTTCAGTTTCAGATTTTGGACCAGTTCAACTTGCTGTTTGCCGGAGTTCACCCGCGGGCCATCAAACATACCCCCGAAGTGCTGGAGCATGGGGAGGTGCGGGGGCTGGAAATTCTGAATGGGGGGCTGAAAAAGCTCCCAAGCCTTCATCGCGTCTACTTGGGCTTTGCGTAAAACTGGATGGCGATGCCGAGGCAGATGGCCAGCGACCCGATCCATTTGAGCATCCAGCCGGGATCGTAAAGCACCTGGAGTGTTGTTTGGGTGAGGTCGCGCGGATTCCATTCTGCCTGGGAAAACTTGTAATTGATCCCGGTAAGATTGGCCCAAAGCGTGCCGGGGAAGCTGGCAGGTTGATTCATTTGCGCGACCCCGGTTTTGGTTTCGCCGGTTTTGGTGTCACGGAATTCCACGGTGGCTAGAAAATTGGAAGGGGTGTCGGTGCCCTCATCCCTTGGGACATCGAACCTCACAAGGCGAATCGTGAATGGCAAAGGCCGGGTTTCCAAGCCATACCCGATTTTTACGACATTTTTTCCATCAGTGAGGGATGTGATTTCTCCAGACTCCACCCATCGGTTCGGACCGCGCACTCCGCCCGGCCCTTCGAGCCTTGCCCGGAATCCCGGGGTGGCCTGTTCGGTGGCTGCTTCTCCAGGTTTGATCTCCTCCTCCATGAGGGCCAGAGGAGAGGCCGCGGCAACTTCTGCCTGCCAGTCCGCCCAGCCCAACAAAAAACGCTCACCGACTTTTGCTTCGCCAGACGCATAGGACGCACCGGATCGGGAGAGCCGATAGGATACAGACGATTCGCCCGCAACCACCTCCAACAAAGGTTTCGCATCGGTGGTTTTTGGGATTTCTGAAATGCGGGCTAGCAGAGCCGGATTGTTTGGCATCTGCGATTTGGTGGACGGGCGCCCATTCTCCATCACAAAGTCGGGCCAGTATTCTTCAACAATCACTGTGGCTCCGGCCTCGGTGACCGGCTTGTTCATGATGTCCTCCCGCGCATAAGCCGCGCCATATCCGTCTTTGTCAAAAATACTGACCTTTTTGCCGTCTTCGCTCAGCCGCAAAGTGACCGCAGATGTTTGCGCCTTGCCGTCCGAAACAGGTGCAAATTTGGCAAAAACCATTCGGGTTTCGGAGGGAGCGGCCTGGGCTCCGGGCGGCATGGCTTTTTCCAAACGAATGTTCGCCATCCCGAAAAAATCATGAGCCGCCTTCGAAGGAAGGTGCAAAGGGACTTCGAGGTCCTGTGATGCCATTTTGCTGGAGAGGCGAAGAATGACCCCCGGGGCCGAGCCCGGGCGGTCCGATGGCACAAGCACCGGCTCGCGAACAAGGCTGGGGGCATAGTCGTCCGCGACGATTTTCAGGTCAGTGCCTGGCACGGGGAAGATGTCCGGACTTGACGCGCTGGGTCTGGCAATGTCGGCATCAAACGGTTTCAAATACAAATAGGTGTCCGCCGGGCTTTCGAGTTGGATGATGCTCCGGCTTGTGGTGACCCGTGTGACCGGTGGGGACTCTTTCCGCAAAGTGACATTGCCTTCAAATCCGGTTTGCAAACCCACCACCGCTCCAAAAAGGAGGGTGATGATTCCGTAATGGGTGATGATAAATCCAAGGTGCCTTCTCTCCCATGGCCAGCGGGTGAGCGTGACGGCAAAAAGATTCACACAGAGCACGAACAACCAGACGATGAACCATGGAGCTTTATAAATGTAGGCCTGCGCAATTTTGGTGCTGAATCCCGATTCGGTAAACGTGGCAACTGCGCAGGCAATGGCAATCGTGGCAAGAAGGATTAGCGCCAGTTTCAGAGAGCCAAGCCAGTGGATAATGCGCCATGTCGCCGACCGCCGACAACGTTCCTCGATCATCTTGCGACGCTCGATGGCAGTGAGGGGCTTGTTTGCTAATTGGGCGGTCATTTTGAAAATTTGCGAACGGCGCCGCAGGCAAGGATCATTCCGAGCACCATCCCGAAAAGCATGGAGCCGTAACCCGCAAAAAAGCTGATGTGAGGATTTGCCGTGGGAATATTTGCGCTCAAGACCATGGCCGCTTCCATCCCAACCAACATCCCGACGATGCCGGCAAACCAGCAGATCCAGCGATTGCTTTCCTGATTCACAACCAACATGGGAAGGGAGGCTCCCACCATGGCAAAATCCATCCAATTCAGTTTGGCAAAAAGACCCAGTCCCATCGTGGAATTCGCGCAATTGCAAAGACAAACCCCCTCCCGCACAACCGGCCCGAATCCCGCATCCGCCCACCAACCAATCAACATGGCAACTCCGCCCACACTGACCATGAGCAGAATGTTCGCGGCTTCGGGGTCCAAATTCCTCGTGGCCACCACCACAAACAAACCAAGCCCGGCTGCTGCAAAAAGCAGAATGATCCCGGCGGCGGTCGGAGCCGGGAAATTGCCTAGCCACGCCAAAAGCGGTCCCTGCAAAGCAAGCCCGATGGCCACCACCGGAGCCAGCCAACCAACGCCCGTTGCATCAGGCACGCGCGGAGCCTTCCGACTGCCGGATTCCCTCAATGCTCTCCACGTCACAGTAAAACTCGACGCCAGCATCACAAGGCTTGCAGCCACCGGATGCAAAAGACCACAGGCTGCCAATGCGATGCCTATGACATTATATCCCGCTGCAAAAAGCAGATTCCCACGAATGGTTGTCACGGCCGCGCGCGATCGGGCAATGACCGCAGGCAAATTGATGAGACTCGCGCCGGGGATTTCTCCATCGGCCGACTCCATGGCCATCTGAGCCCCACCACGAATGGCAAGAGCCGCAGAGGCTTCCTGCATGGCGGCAGAATCATTGATTCCATCGCCAACAAACAAAACTCGCTGACCCGCCTCTTCGAGCGCTTTCACCCGGGAGGCTTTTTCCTCAGGCAGCATTCCGGCTTCAACCCCGGGCAGACCGTGACGTGACGCCGACTCGGCGCGATCTCCGGTCATCACATGACATTTGAGCCCCATGGCCTCCAATTGCGAAATGGAATCCAGGACCCCGGCGCGAAGAGTTTCACGAAGAAATGCCGCTCCCGCTGGTTGTTCATCGATCACCACATAGATGGGATGCCCCTGCCCTCGCTCTGTGGAAGCATGGTCAATCAGGCCTTCAGCCATTGCCTTGCCGGCTTCAGGCACCACCGAAAGATTGCCAAGGCGCAGCGCGTGGTTTCCGACCATGCCCGAGATTCCGGCTCCGGGCAGCAGCCGCACATCCCGCGCAACAAAATCCGTTCCCGCGTAGTCGCGGAAAGCGCGTGCAATCGGGTGTTGGCTCGCGCCCTCCACCGCAGCCACCATGGAGCGCAGCGCATTTCTGTCAAAACCCGGAGCCGCCACAAAATCCACAAGTTCCATGGCCTCCTCGCCGAGGGTTCCGGTTTTATCAAAAACGACCGTATCCACTC
>JBGSVX010000574.1:0-2080 GCA_041752795.1 Terrimicrobiaceae bacterium | reverse complement strand
ATGCCAAGGCTGGCGATGGCGGTAATGGCT
This sequence comes from Terrimicrobiaceae bacterium, assembly GCA_041752795.1. Taxonomy (GTDB): domain Bacteria; phylum Verrucomicrobiota; class Verrucomicrobiia; order Chthoniobacterales; family Terrimicrobiaceae; genus JAJTZA01. The sequence continues at coordinate 2,050 of JBGSVX010000574.1, read as the reverse complement.
GTTGCAGTTTTCGCAGAGAGAAGTTTGTTCCTCGCGGTGGGCCGGATGGCGGCGATGGCGGCGATGGTGGTCACATCATCCTCGAAGCGGACACCAACACGGACAATCTGGCGGCATTGTACTATGACCCCAACCTCCGCGCAAAACGTGGCACCCATGGTCAGGGCAAAAAGAAGCATGGCCGCAATGGCGCTACCACGGTTGCGCGGGTTCCCGTGGGAACCCTTATTTACGTGCTTCCCGATGAATCCGGCTTGGCACCCACCACGTTGGATGAAGAATTGGGAATGGAAATGACACAGCCAGCCCGCAAGTTGGACCTGCGGGTGATGACCCCCATGGCTGATCTCTCGGCTCCGGGTCAGCGGTTCACGCTGTGTTCAGGCGGCAGAGGAGGCAAGGGCAACGTTCATTTTAAAAGTTCCACAAACCGAGTGCCCCGTCAGACAACCAATGGGGAGGAAGGCGAGGAAGGCTGGTTTGCCTTGGAGCTTCGCACGATCGCCGATGCCGGCTTGGTCGGATTTCCAAATGCCGGAAAGAGCACGCTGCTTGGTGCCATCTCCGCCGCACATCCCCGTGTGGCCGCGTATCCATTCACCACGCTAAATCCCGTGGTCGGGGTCGTTGATCTGAATGGCTACGCCAGAAGCACTGTTGCGGACATTCCCGGCCTCATTGAAGGAGCCCACGAAAATCGCGGCCTCGGCCACGAATTTCTCCGCCATGTTCTCCGCTGCCGCCTTCTGCTGTTTGTGGTTGATATGGGCGGAGGCGAAGGGAGAAACCCCCTGCAGGATTACCAAACCCTGCGCACCGAAGTGAAACTCTACGACCCGACACTTGCGGAAAAACCTTACGCAATCATTGCCAACAAAATGGACATGCCCGAAGCGGAAGAGCACCTGAAAGCTTTCCGCAGAAAGGTGCGCGGCGCCGAAATTTTGCCGATCATTGCCAAGGACTCCGAGGGACTGGACGCCATCAAATCCCTTCTCTCGAAATATTTTTCCACCGCGGAAAACGAATCCCTGCATGTCTGATCGTCGCCATCAGGGAAAGGTCGCCGCAGAACCTCAGCGGGTTACGATTTCCAAGGTGGCATTCGGGGGCGCCGGCATCGCAACCCTTTCCAACGGAAAAATCTGTTTTGTGCCAGGCACGATCCCCGGTGAGGCGGCAACCGTGCAGATCACCCACGAAAAAAAATCCTACGCCGAAGGAGAACTGCAAACTCTGCATGAAGTCTCCCCCCACCGGATCAAACCGCCCTGCCCGGTCGCCGCACTCTGCGGAGGGTGTCAATACCAGCACATCGCATACCCGCTTCAGCTCTCAATCAAGCAGGAACAGGTCCGCGAAATCCTCACCCGCATTGGAGGAATCCCCAATCCCCCGGTGGACACCACCGCCGCCTCCCCGCTCGAATTCGCCTACCGCAACCGCATCACCGTTCACTCACGCGCTGGCAAAACCGGTTTTTTCGCACGAGGCACGCGCAATGTGATTGATGTCAAAGAATGCCCGATCTCGTCCCCGGACATCAACCGTCAGTTGGCCGGCCTCCGCGCCAACAAGCCCTCGGACGGAGAATACGCACTGCGCGAATCCTCGGAATTCCGCGGTTTCCGTCAGGTCAATGAAGAGGCCGCCAAAATCCTCCTGCATGTCGTTGAAGAATTTGCCGCCCCGGGAGGAGACCTCCTTGTCGATGCCTTCAGCGGTGCCGGGTTTTTTGCGAAACACCTGCAGGGCCTTTTCAAAAATGTGATTGGCATCGAGTGGAGCGCCGATGCGGTGCGTCATGCCCGCTCCGAAGCTCCCGCCCACGTCACCTACCTGCACGGTGACGCCTCCCTCCTGCTTGCCTCGGCTCTGACCTCTGACCCCGCCGCAACAACCGTGCTGGTGGACCCGCCCGCTGAAGGCCTCCCGCAGCCGGTCATTGACACCCTCCTCGACCGCCGCCCCGCACGCCTCCTTTACGTCTCCTGCGATCCCGCCACCCTCGCCCGCGACATCAAAAAACTCTCCACCTCCTACGAATTAA
>JBGSVX010000573.1:0-6019 GCA_041752795.1 Terrimicrobiaceae bacterium | reverse complement strand
CGGAATCAAGCATGGTGAAAAGCAGACCATTCCGAAATACGTAGTGCCCTCCACCAACCAACACGGTCACCGGCTTGTCGGAAATTTTTCGAGCTGCGTCACGGGCATCTTCAAGACTTTGAAATGGCAGCGCCTTGCTTCCGTCTCCACCGGGGGAGGCTGCCGCCGAGACATGAATCACATGGGCATCCGAAGGCTGGGAAAGCTGTGCGGGTGAGGCCTGGCTCATGGCCACATGCGACGCGCATGCGACAAGGCTCACGGACAAAAGGAGAGGTTGTAGTGTTTTCATCAGGATTTTTTCAAAGGAATTTCATTGGCGGAGACGTCTTCAAACCGGCAGTCCGTAACATCTTCAAGGTACAAGGGTGGCCGGGCGTCGAGCTCCCGCGTGGTGAACCGGCACTTGCGAAAAACAAGACCGCGGGCATGCCTTAAAAACAGGGCCCACGAGGGAAGGGGATGGAAACTCGGAAACTCCGGATACTCGGTCTCCTGCTCGGGCACAGGCGCCTCAGATGCCGCTTCCCCGCCGGGAAATTCGATGCGCACATTTTCCATCAACACGTCCTCTACCGGATGGCCGGGAACACCGGTCACAATCACCCCGGCCTTGCGCGGAAGTTTGCCATAGAGCGGATAGCCTTCCTCCCAAACCCGGATGCGGATATTGCGGAGTTCGATCCCCCGGATACTTCCAACCTCGCGCAGAGGTTCGTCATCAAAGTACCGTCGCAATCTGGCTCCAAGCCGGATAAAAATCGGCCCCGAGACATTGTCCATGATGATGTTGTCGGCAACGACATTTTCCATGTGGCAACCATCCATGCTGATGAGCTTGATTCCGCCCCCTTCGGTGTTGCGAATGACAATGTTGCTAAAAAGAATATTGCGAAAATCTCCGGCCGATTCCGTTCCCAGTTTGAGAGCTCCCCACGTGCTGCAAATCCGGCAACCGGTCACTAGAATATCCTCCGAGGGAGTCGCCCGCGTGGCTTTGATGCAGATGGCATCATCTCCCGTGTCGAGGTCACAGTCCGAAATCCGGACCCTGCGACAGGAATCAACATCTATGCCGTCATTGTTGCCATTCGTGCGACTGCGGATCGTTACGCCATGAATGAGCACATTCTCACAGCCGAGATAATGGCTCACCCAACCAGGCGAATCTTTCAACGTAATGCCCGTCACTTGCACATCCTGACAATTGATAAAACGCACCATGAAAGGACGCCCGTCCTCTTCGTAACCAAAAGCGCTCCCGTTTCCATCAATGCAACCATTGCCTGAGATGACCGTTCCGATTGTGTCCTTTGCGTAGATCAGGCAGCGATTGCGGCTTTGACCGACCGCATCCGTGAAGCCACCGGCTACGGGAGGATAATCCGCAATATCGGGACTCCCTTTCAATACGGCACCATTTTCCAAGTGCAGGGTCACATGCGAACGCAAGGAAATGGTTCCGATGCGATACTCCCCGGCGGGAACCAAAATCGTTCCTCCCCCGGCAGCCGCCACAGAATCCATGGCCAGTTGAATGGCTTGCGTTTGAGAATGTTCCGTGCCGGATTCGGCACTATAGTCGGTTATTGATTTCATCATGAAAGTTACAGGGGAACCCGGATTGGGACTCTCCGAGAAAGGCGGAATCCATACTGACTGCGGGCATCCTCGAGGGTGAGCGTTCCGGATTCAAATCGCGAAACTGCATTGTCCCGGTCTTCCAGCACCGTGAGACTCACCTCGGCCCATGTCAGAGGCGCACCCGTGTAGGCGACTCCATTAATCTGACTGGAGGCCCCGGAGATTCGGACCGGGTGCAATTGGCTGCCACTGGCATTGGCCGCAGCCTGATTTCCATCGGTGAAAAAGCGGACCTGAAAATCAATCACATTCCCAACCACAAAATCATCCAGGGTTGCAGCAAGTAAGCTGAAAGGAACTGCAAGGTTTGTCTGACCCGAATAATTGGCGAAGGTATCCTGCACGGAGACCACCGAACGGTAGAGCCCATAGATTGCACGGCTTCCACCGGGATTGATGGGGTCCTGATTAATGAGCCGATAAGAAATCGCGCGCGCTTGTGCAAAGTCCGAAGAATTGGTCGCGTCAAATCCACCCGAACTCAACATCAGCAGACGGGCAACATCCGTCACCCCGCCAACATCCTCTTTAAAAACTTGAAGGTATTCATGCGCCCTTCCAGTGACAGAAAGAGACTCGAGGTCCCGGGTGACTAGATCCACTGCCGTTGAGGCCGCGTTGTTGGACAACAGCACATTGTTGGATTTCCGCGAAACCGTCATTGACTGACTTACAATGCTGGTCAGCGCGACAAGCACAATGGCTCCCACGGCGAAGGCCACGAGCATTTCAACCAATGTGAAACCGGAGTGCCGGGCCTGTTTGCAGGCTGACCTCACCCGAACGGAATTTCTGTGTGTTCGAAGGTTCATTGTCCGGAGCGGGAAAATTCCTCAATGCGTTGTTTGGCAAGAGCCGGACTGACCCCAGGATTCTCGACTTGAAAACGCGAGATCGCTGCCGCGAGGTTTGCCGGGTCAGCAGCCAAGGCCTTAATCTCCGGAGATAAATCGTGAGACGATTTCTCCGGACGCCTTTGAAACAAGGCACAGACGGAGAGCGCGAGGGCAACAAAAACCAGAATACCGGGCACAACCCACCGCCAGGATTCCGGAAGTATCCGCCCGGGAAGCCACCCCATAATCAACCCCGGCATGGCAACCAACAAAAAGGCCAAAAGCAACAGGGGAGTGTCACGCAACGAAAAATTACTGACTCGAAACGATCGGGCTTTGCGATCAAGTCGGAAGTCATTTTCTTCGGGTTTCATGAGTTGCTCCTTGAAATTTCCTTCACCGCCGGATGGTGGTGTCATAGGTAAAAACCGGCTGAAGGTTGGTGATTGTGACGCCCGGAGCCGGGACCGAAAATGCGCGGATCTGCAGCGCGAGAACGGCTTCATTCGTGTAGGAAGCAGCCGTCGCGGGAAGATCGGAAGCCGATGGTCTGGAAATCACACTTCCCGACGAATCCCGTAGTGGCATGTTCGGCGAAAGCGCCAGGGCGAGTCGGAACAGGCGACCGGGACGCTGACCCGCCGCCGCCAAAAATGCCGGATCCGTTCCGAGTCCGTTGGTGAAAGACCCATTGGTCATTGCAAACGAATAAATCTCCGGCGCGGTGGCCGGCGTTTTGACCCAGTTAAAGACATTGCTGAATCCCGCGCCTCCATTCGTGGCATGCAGGTAGTCCCCGAATGAACGAGTCACCCCCATGAATTCATGTTGCGAGAGGGTCTCTGCGTTGGATCGCAAAGACGTTCCGAACAGTCCGAAAATCGCAAGCAGGGCAATGCTCACAATCCCGACCGCGAGAACAATTTCAATCAGGCTGAAGCCCGCTCTGTGGGGTTTCACCATGGTGTTGGGATTTCTGATGGGTCCGTAAAAAATGTGGGTTTGCCCATTTTGTGGAGGAAAAATCCCACGCGGGATTCGCTGCCCGCTTCCTGAAAGTTTCCTCCCTACACCGTGCCCTTGGAGAGAACAAACTGGGCTCTTCCGGCGGCCTGACCATTCGGCGAGAATTCGAAATATTCGTAGGGACCGGCAGCGGCACCTCCCGCCAGTCTGGGGATCGTATCCGTGTTGTGTTTCCGGCTGGCGTCCTTGTTGTAAAAGGCCTTGCCGGGCAACGGAGTCCAGCGAGATACCTGCTCCCACCCATTCCCGGCTTCGTTCTGAACCACAACCGCCAGACGCCGCAGATAGTTGTCAGGCTTGGCAGGATCATATGCGGTGTCAACAATCACTCGCGCCGGCACTCGCCGCATGATGGCTTCCGTCCGGGCCAAGCCAAACAGCGTGGAGGCCGCCGAAGCCGCACCGGAAATCGACTGGGAATTGCCGTTGAGAGCAACAGAACCCGCCGTCGCCATGATTCCTAGTATGGCAATAACAACGAGGAGTTCAATGAGTGAGAAGGCTCTCTGAATACGGGAGGGAGTTTTCATGGGATGTTTGGATTTGCAGAAGCCGGGAGGCCCGGCAATTCGATGGATTCAACAATGCGTCGGACAGTGGGAAGCTCGGAGGGAGGCACTGGAGGAACCACGATGACCATGGTTCGCAGCAACGGGCTGAATGCCCAGTTGTTCGAAAAAACCAGCGTGCGCGGGGATCGTTCCAGCAAATACATTTGCACAAAGAGAGTGGTCCCGTTTTTCTCCTTGGTTGCATCAATCACCTTGTTGGAGTTTGCCGGCACCGAGGTGGGAGATTTCCCAAGCAGTGCGCCGAGGTCTTCATTCAAGCCATTAAGAACCCGGTACGAACCCCCGGGAAATTTATCCAAGCTGTCATCCAGCACCTCCACTTTGCCACTCGGGAAAAAAACCAGGAGAGGCAGGTGTCCGCCGGGTGCAATCTCCGCAGTTCCCGCAGGCACCCGCTTCACCGTGCCATCAGCCAATTTTTCCATGCGATAAAAAGGAAGGCTGGAACCCACAGGCTGGAGCAAAAATGGGGATCGGGAATCCTCGGTGACCGGAAGTGCCACGTCCTGATTCTCACGGGAATAAAAGAGGTCCCCACTGGAAAACCCGAGTCCAAGCGTGCGAAACATCGGCTTCTGTTTCCCTTCGCTTTGTTCCGGCACTTGAGCATGGGCCTGCATGGACACACCCAGAACCACAATGACGAGTGGGAGGATTAAAAACGCTTTCATTTTTTGGAGGCCTCCGAGTCTGTGAGCCGGTGGAGCACCAGACTTTTGGGGTTGTCGCCGCGGATCTCAAGGAGTGCCAGCGTGCGGATTTTTGGAGAGAGTCCCCAGTTATTGGAGTGCAGGCTCTCGCCGGTTGCTGGATCAATAACCCTGACAAAGGCGGTGGACCGACCCTTGATCGGGACGGTAACCTTTTGTCCTCCAGCGAGCACCTGGCTGGTCTCTGCAACAATAACTTCAAGAGGCATGGACCCCAGATTTAAGAAACACAGATCACCGGCAGGGATGGATTCGAGATCATCCTCCAAAACATGTGAAATCGGTGTCCCGGCTTCTGACATCGTCAAAACAACAAGCAAGGACTTGTCAGTTTCAGGGAACACGACTGGAAAGACCCTCGAGCCATTGGAGTCCTGTAATTTCGCTTCCGGAACACCGCGATAGGTGTGCAAGCCGGACCGACCACCTTCAGGAATTTCGATGGCTGACGGTTTCGCATGCGGGCATTCCACAAGCAACGGAGAGAGCCCGGGGGCCACCGCCCGAAACTTGACAGTCACCGTCTCCTCCCCGGCCATCACGACCAGAGGGATCACCACAAACAGAATTGAGAGATTAAATTTCATTGTCATTAAGCCAACGGAAAGACACCACACGAAATTTCCGGCCGAGTGCCGCATTGACCGCATTGGCCGAGCCGGGATTGATTTCCGGGTTTTGAGATTCATCCACCCAAACAGGCAGGCGTTGGATCACCGATTCACACCATGCCCGCCCCTCAATCGCACCGCTGCGGGGATTTCTGACCTCTCCATAGGTGCGCACAAGAAATGTGTCCGACCGGGCGGACATTCCGGGCGAACAGGCCTGCACAAGATCCTGCTGCATGAGGTAACCCGGGATGCCAAGGGCGGTGTTCCATGTCTGCCCGGTTCCATCCTGCATGTTCGAGGAAATCAGATCGGGGGTCCTCCCGAGTTCCTGAGGGGTGACCGCATTCACGGCTGTGCCAACCCCCTTGGCAGCGAGATTGATGTCCGGAGATGTCCCATCTATGGCTGCCTGCAGCGCACCACAACGGGTCAGCGGACCGGCATTCCCAAGCCTCCGGTTCAGGAAATCCGCCATCGAGAGAAACGGCCCACGAAGTTTGACTTGCTCGACGATTCGTCCGGCCAACTCTTCCAGTTCGGCATCATTCAAAACTCTCAGTCCAGACCAAGGCTGATTGGCCGATGTCAAACCGGATGCGCTCCAGAACCTGCTGAAC
>JBGSVX010000572.1:0-1804 GCA_041752795.1 Terrimicrobiaceae bacterium | reverse complement strand
GCCGGCTTCCACAGGGCTCCATTCGAAGAAATTTCCAAACTCAGCGACCTCCCTTTGGAAACCGTCACCGGACGCATCCGCGCCATGCTGGAAGCAGGAACCATCCGCAGGGTCCGCCAAACCCTTCTCTCCACCAATTTGGCAGAGGGAGCCCTCGTGGCGTGGAAAGTGCCTGCCGAGAAACTGGACAGCGCCTTCGAAACCATGTTCGTGGATGATCCCTTCTCTGGTCATGTGGTCATTCGCTCAACCGACGCCAAAATCCCCGGCCAAGCTTACCGGCTCTGGACAACGGTCAAAGTTCCAACCGGACACTCACTCAGTGAACACTGTGACCTTCTTGCACGCCTGGTCGGAGCCGAGAGCTACCGACTCATGCCAGCCAAGGGCATCTTTGCGCTTGGGGTCGGTCACATGCGCCGAAGAAAAGTTTTGCCAGGTGACCGCATCGAGGCTCCTGCCAAAATGCATCAAGTCGAAACAGTTCGACTCACCGATGCGGAATGGAAAGTTCTCGTCGCACTCAAGCGCGAATTCGAACCCCGCGAAATCCGCGAACCCGCATGGGAAGACCGCGCACGCGAAGCCCAAATCCCAATCGAAGATTTTTACGCTGTGGCCGAGTCCCTCGCCGAACGCAAACTCATCGGCCGGTTCTCCACATTCCTGGAACATGTCAAACCTCTCGCCTCGGGTGAGCGGGTCACAAAATTTAACGCCCTCTTCCACTGGGCTGTTCCCAAAGGCCGCGAAATCGATCTGGGCGGCGAAATCGGACGTCATGAAATTCTCACTCACTGCTACTGGCGCGAAGGCGGTCCGGAATTTAATAACGTGAATATTATGGCTGTGATCCACGGCACGGACAAAGACCGCGTCCTAGAACACAAAGCCGCCATCGACAAACACCTCGAAAATATCAATGCCCCCATCTCCTACACGAATGTGTTTTGGGGCGGCCGCAGCGAAATCAAGCCCTCGGAGATTTCGCCGTTTGAGTATGATCTCTGGCAGAAAACAATTGCAGAGAAGATCGGGGTTGAAGAGGGACCAAAAGGACAGAAAGGACCAAAACCTTGCAAATGGAGCAATTGAATCCCTTGCGTCCATTTTCCAATTCCCATTTCTATGAGCGACCGCTTCATTCCGGCCCATGGTGGCTACGAAAGCCTCCTTTCGTTTCAAAAGGCTCGCATCGTTTACGATGGGACCGTGAGGTTTTGCGAAAAATTCGTGGATCGGCGTTCTCGCACAACCGACCAGATGGTCCAAGGAGCCCGCTCGGGAAAGCAAAATATTCTTGAGGGCAGCCAAGCCAGTGGCACGTCCAAGGAGACTGAAATCAAACTCACGAATGTCGCCCGGGCAAGCCTCGAAGAATTGTTGGAAGACTATCGCGACTTTTTGCGCGTGCGCGGCCTTGAGGAATGGCCGAAAAATCACCCTTTCACCCGGCGGCTCCGCGCCCTGAACAAAACCCCGAATGCAAATTACCAGACCTTCAAAAAAGGAATTGAACACCCCGACCCATCTATCTCGGCCAACGTGCTCATTGGCCTGATCAAACTCACCAACTACCTCCTGGACCAACAACTCCGCCGCTTGGAACAAGCCTTCCTCAACGAGGGAGGCCTCCGCGAACGCATGACCCGCTCCCGCCTTGCTCGCCGGAATCGAAGCCCGTAAAGCTACCCACTTTAGGTCCCTTCCGTCCCTTTTCGTCCCTTTTCGTCCTTCAACCGTGCGCCCCCTGGGACTCGAACCCAGAACCAAAAGATTAAGAGTCTTCTGCTCTACCATTGAG
>JBGSVX010000571.1:0-13796 GCA_041752795.1 Terrimicrobiaceae bacterium | reverse complement strand
AACAATCTCCGCTTCGAGCCGTGCGGGGCCGGGCTTTGAGGCCTTGGCTGAAAATTCCAAGCCCGTGGTTGGTTCCGAGCCGATGAGTTCCCAAACGATCGTTGCGAGCCCGGGCGGGAGACTTTCGGGCCATGCGATGCGTGCGCGGATGGTTTCGCCGATGGGGATCGAGTCGGGCACTCCTTGAATTTCCATCGTTGTTGGTGCCCATGGTTGTTTGGAAACCGGGGATCTGGCCATGAGAAAAAGATGGCCCGCAAGGAGTTTTGCGCCGGTGGCGATCGTCCATTCCTCTCTCACATTGTAGGCATCGGTTATGGATCGATCGTAGAGCGGGAATTCATCAAGGAATGGAAAAAAAAGTTTCCTGAGTCCGTTGGTTCCATGGATTTGGTAGGGTTTCAGGTTGTGAGGGGTTGAGACCACATTGCCGATGGGAATGCCCGGCACGGCGAGTTTTCTATCATCATTGAGAGAAATCCGGTTAACGGCCTGACGTCGCCAGATCGGGCCGGTGCCGGTGATGAGGGCGCGGTTGAAGGGATTCCCTCCGGCCTCGTAAGCGGACCACATGGTCAGCGCATCGAGAACCCGCTTTTCATAGGCGGGATCATTCGGGGTGAGAAGGAGTGCCGCCACAAGGTCGAGAGCGGGGTCCATGACCCAAAACCAGCCCGCCCGTTTTTGACGTTTGGAAGAAAGAGAAAATGGAATTCCAAAGGCATTGGAATCGGAGAGGTTCAGCCATGTGTCTGCTGCGCGGAGAATGGCGGTTCGCATGGTGGCGAGGTAGGCAGGGTTACAGGAATTTGCAGGAAGGAAACCCGGGGCCTCTGCAAAGGCATAAACGCGGGCGGCCGCGCCATAGGCCTCGTAGAGTGGAACCCATCCCCATTTTTTGTCGCGACCATCCAGCGGGTCCGGCCACCAGGTTATCAAATCCTTTTGATACACCGGATCTCCGGTCGCAACAAAGAGCGCCGCGGCGGCATAGGAGAGTTCGTCCCGGTGTGTATCAAAATTCCCATAGTGACTGATTGCCTGATAACTTCCTTCGAGGCCGTGGGATTTGATTGCGGATTTTAAAAACGCGTAACCCTTCAGCGCGGCAGCCAGACACTTTTTCGAAAAATCGGGATCGGCAGATTTCAGGGTTGGCGACACGGCCAATTGGGCGAGGGCTCCCGTGCATGCGGCGGTGGAACCTGTTGATTTGGGAAACACAACCTGGGGGTCCCCATTTTCCGGCATCACATCCAGTTCGTAAGGCCGGTCGCGGGGGTAAACTAAAAAAAAGAATCCACCGTCAAAGTCCTGCATCTTGAGTAGAAAATCTGCTTCCCTGCTCGCGATTTGCAAGGCGTCCGGAATGCCATCACCACTTTCTGGCAAACCCAAATTGTCGATGCGGTCCACGCCCGGAAAATGGTCCACTGCAAAAACCAGAGAATGGATCACCTGAGCGGAATTGATAACGTATTTGCTGTAATCGCCGGCATCGTAGTGGCCGCCACTCACGTCCACGGAACCCTTGAGGAGAATCGGGTAAAGGGACGCTGCAAAGGAAGACATCACCGGAGCGGATTGCATGGACGGATCCGAATTTTTTGCGGTCATGGCGGCCAGGTGTCGGTTCGTCGCGCGAAAAGCCGCGTTGTCATCCGGGATTTCTGCGGGGCGGGTATGGGACGCGGGATGTCCGAACCTTGTGAAGGGAATTCCTTTTGCTGCACCGCTGCGTTGGTTGTAGAGACCGAGAGCAAGCAACCGCGCTGAAACTGCAGCCGTCGAATCGTCAATGCGAATGGGCGCCGAGCGTCCCAGTCCGGGCACCTCCACAAAATAGAGGCCCGGTATTTTGATCTCCGAAAAATCAAAACGCCACACGTTTTGATACCATGTCCATTCCTTGTCCGGGCGGTGCTGAAGGGGAGCGGAGAAAATTGTCTTTCCCGATTCATCAAGGAGATGGGCGTCCGTTTTGGCGGGAAGATCCAATTCTCCCAGCGTTCCCAAATCGTAGGACACGAAGGCAAATTTGGGACTATCCGTCGAGAAGCCATGGGCGGAGACATGGATGGCCGGGGAGAACCGGTCCGGGAGGTTTGTCGTGCTCATGTCCATGTCCGGAAGAAGAGACGGGCTTTTCACCGAAATTTCTGCGCCATCGGGCATGGGGTCTCTGAGTTTAAGGAAGAGATGCAACATGAGCCGGACATCAAACACATGATAATCCGCGTAGATCGGAACGCGGCGGATTCCCACGGAGGAAACGGCGACGGCTTTGCCATTCATCAGCACGTCAAAATCCTGAGCGGAGGGAGCCTGAAGCGAAAAGTCGGGGTTTTCCAAAGTGCCTACGGGCCGGACCCCTTTGGACATGGCCTCGCGGGTTTGAACGATTCGGATTTCCAGAAGGTCAGGGGTCAGAACCCGGAGGTCATGGCCTCCCGCCGTTGGCAAAGAAACGACCTCCGGGAACAGGCGGTCATGGATTTCCGCCCAGCCGACAACAGGCGCGGAGAACCAACCGGCCGCAGCCAGAATGATGCTCAGCGCAATGTGATGGTCAGCCACGTGGAGATGAAGGGCAATTTGATTTTGCCATGACAGGCGTGATAGAACCATTGGCGGCGGAAGAGGGAGCTGATGAATGTCCAGCAATGGAAGTAGAACTGACGGTTGAAGCGGGAGTCGATGAGTTTTTCCATCCGGCGGTAGAGCATCACGCGGGTGAGAGCACGCTGATCCCAGAATGGGTCCGTGTCCAGCAGGGCCTCGTCAAAGAGTGATTTGATCGAGTCATCCGGGTGATAAACCAGCACGCCGCTATTTATTTGGTAGGGGAGTTTGTCTGGAACGCCGCCAATTTTTCCGGGTGGCATCACAGGAAGAGCCGGCGCATCGCGGGCGATGATGATATCCGCATCCACGAAGACAACTTGATCATAGTCTCTCCACCATGGAAGGTCCGGGAGGCAGAGTTTTTGCCATGTGAATTTTTTGTCAGGCAGTTGGCGGACCGGTTCTGTGAGAATGATGGGATCATAATCATGGCGTTTGGCGTAGTCCTCAAAGCGTTTGCGGGAATACCGGTCAAAGGCGGCCAGATAAGATTCGCCGACAACGATGGTACACAGAGCAGTTTTTGATTTCATGACAGGGTGGTGGTGCGGGTGTCTTTCCAGATGCCTTTGACCTTTCCCGATCTGAGGCGGGAGTTTGAAACCAGGAAGACCGCAAGGTCAAAGGGAGTTGCGGCTGCGGCAAGCAGGAGAAACTTCAGTTTGCCGGGTCCCCTGGCAAACCGGACCCGCCGCCAACGCATCAGCAGAGAAGGCGTGTCCATCACCCACCATCCACGGGTTTTCACTTCCTCACGGATCACCTTCAAAAACCACTCGGGATCGCTGCGGGATTTTTCCATAATCGCGGAAAAGACTGGTCGCTTGTCAATTTTCGTGCGCGCGTATTTGGTGAGGTAAGTGTAGAGCGTGTGCCCGATGGCCTGGCGGATTTGGTGGTTCCAGATGTCTGCAAGTTTGGTGTAGCACTCGAAGAGGTGGCTGGCTCCCTCGGCGCGGAGGATGAGGGAATTGTCCACCGGGTGAGAGAATCCCTCCGTGCAGAGGATTTGCTTCAGGTATCCGTCCTCCACGATGAGTCCCTTGGGAATCCAAACTTTGCGGACGGCCTCTCCTCGCGCGCAATAAAGCTGACCCGTGAGTTGGCCGGGTGTAGCGCGGGTCATTTTTCCCGCGCCGAGAAGTAATTTGTCCAATGGAGAAAGGTGGGCTTTGCGGGTGAGGTGTTTGACCGGGAGGTCCGTGGAAATGATCGAATGAGGGTTGTTTTCCAAAGTTTGCCAGAGCAGCTCGAGTGTGTTTGATGTCAGCAATTCGATGTCGGCATCCATCATGATAAAATAGTCCACATCCGGGGGACTTAATTCGTGGATGAGGTGATTCCATGCATTCGATTTTCCGCCCTCGGCGAGGGGCTCCACCCGGCATGAGATCAGCGGGAAGGTCGATTTTAAGCGGTCAAGTGACTGCTTTGCAACTTGGGGAGTGGAGTCTGTGCAGCCATTGGGCACGACCAAAATTTCGATTTGAAAATGTTGATTGTCTGCGCGGCGGAGGAGGCTTTGCGTGCCAAGGCTCGCGAGGGTGGCCGTGATGGAGTTTTCCTCATTCCATGCAAGCAATCCGATCACAATTTTCATAAAATGGGCTTTGGGAAAAACTCAGGGATAATTTTTCCAGAGGGTGCGGCAATGTTCCTCCAACTTGGTTCCGCGAAGGGCGGGAACACCAAGGATGGCGGCGGCTTGCGGTTCTGCTGAATCATCAAGCAACAGGCAAAGAGCTTTCCAAATCCGCGAACGCGGGTGGTCGCCCCAACAAAAGGGAAGGTGCGCGGGCCGGCGGAGATCCCGGAGTTGGCGGATCAGGTTTTTGAGCGGGGACTCCATGGGAAAAATCTTTTGTGAAAAGCGGGCATAGCCGGAAGGGTCGGACAGTTGATGTCCCAACCTCCGGGATTCGATCCAGAGAAACGTGGAGATCCATGCCTTGCGAAGGAGGTTGAGGGGTTCCGCCAAATCGGCCGGCGTAAGGCCTGAGCTCGTGGGGTGAAACTTGAAGGCCACTCCCTCGGCGTGCCATGCCATGAGAGCCTCCCAATCCGGAGGAACGTCTTTCTGGTCCGGAAGCCGCCGGTCCCGCTCCACACATGACCAATGATACTTGCCAACAGCGCACAGGGTCGCATCCGCAAGTGCGAGCTTGAGTTTTGAAGCAATGCGTTCGCAAAAGCCGGCGGGCAGCTCAATTTCTCCTGCGGCCCATCGGCGGCACCGCAGCAGGCTCATGCCGCGATTGACCAGCAACCGGCTTCCTTCCACAACGGGAATAGCCGAGGCATCGGAGAGGGTTTTCGGTAGCGAGTCCAACCAGGCCCGGTCTCCGGCAACCAGGATGTGACGGCTCAAGAGGTCATAATAAAACATGCTTGGCGAAGCGGTTTCGAATGCGTCGGCAGACATGACCTTGATTTCGATTTCGATCCCGAGTCGGTTTTCGCCTTCATGAACCAATGACAAAAGGAGTGCTTCCGGTGGTCTGGGAGCAAACAGGTAAAACTCGAGATCGTTGTAGAGAGTAGGCTCCGAACCGTCCGGAGGAAAAAAAATGCCGCCCTCTCCGCGCCCGTATCCGCCGGCAAGGACGAGGGCTTTCAGTCCGGGGATTTGTGCGGCCTGGTTTTCCAGCCAGCCCAGATAGGTTTCGAGTTTGCAATGAAGTTGCGGTTCCTTGGAGGGAAAGAACACGCGGGCATTCATTGTTGGGGCGGGAACTCGACGGAATCAGGCCATGGCCATTTTGGATTTATTCCACTTTGAAAATGCGATGAAGCCGGAGCAGTTCCAGAACGGCCTGAACTCCCGGGTGAACATGGCGAAGGGTCACATCGGCTCCCTCTTGGGGCAATTTCCGGTAAATGCTCAGCAGGACACCAATGCCTGAACTGTCGATAAACTGGACAGCGCTCATGTCAACTTCCGCACGTAGAACCGAGGGGTCGAGGTCGAAGGCCAACTGCTTTTTCAGGGAGGCGGATGCGCTGGCATCCACCCGGGAAAGATTTAAAATTATTTGAAGAACACCATTCTGGACTTTGGTCTGGAACTCGTCTGCCATAGGGGGCATCCTAGTCTCTACGAAAACGCTTGCAATGCGAAATCTGAACTTTGCGGTGGCTTCTCCTCAGACATGAAAATCCTCTGGCTCAATGCGAAGCTGGGTGCCTTTGGTGGAGCCGAGGCAAATGTGCTGGCCACGGCCCGTGCTCTCAAAGCCCGTGGTTGGCGCAATGAGTTATTGTATCTTGAGGAAACCGGGGTGGCCATGGAGTCATGGCATGAGGCCTTTGACGTGACGAGGCGGGTTTGCGGGGAGGAAGAAGAAAAGCGTGCGCTCCGGGATGGCGCCGCCGATGTGATCTGGATTCACAACTGGCCGGACAGCGGATTTTTTTTGCGGTTGCGTGCGATGGGCATTCCGATGGGCCGCATGGTGCATGACCATGCCCTGTATTGCATGCGGCATTACAAATATCATCCACTGACCCGGACGAACTGCACCCGTCCCGCTTCCGTCGCGTGTTTGTTTCCCTGCATGGCCTTTTTGCAGCGGGGAGGTGGACGCTGGCCGGTCCACTTTGCGAGCCTCGCTCAAAAGCTCGCGGAGATCCGCGACAATCGGGCATTGGACCGGGTTGTGGTCGCTTCCCGGTTCATGATGGGCGAGCTGCTTAAGAATGGATTTGCGGAAGAGAAGATCCGGATTCTGGCACCAATTCCCGAAGAGCCACCTGATCAGGAAACCCGCGTGGAGGCTGCGGTCGGTGGAGCAATTCCCGGTCGGCTGTTATTTATTGGTCAGGTCATCCGGGGCAAGGGCGTCGATCTTTTGATTCATGCGCTGCATGGCCTGGCCGGCGACTGGCACCTGGCGCTTGCCGGCAAGGGGTCCGCCCTCAAAAAATGTCAGGCCCTTATTTCGAAATTGGGCATGCAGTCCCGCGTGACCGTTTTTGGGCATTTGAATCCCAGCGAGCTCTCTGCCCAGTACCGTGAATCTCAAATTGTGGTGGTCCCCTCCGCATGGCAGGAACCCTATGGCATGGTCGGTATTGAGGCCATGCGTCACGCCAGGCCAGTGGTCGCCTTTGATGTGGGCGGTATTCCCGAATGGCTCGAGGACAAGGACAATGGCCGTCTGGTGCCGGCTGGAAATGTGGAGGCCCTGCGCGCGACATTGCAAGAGCTTCTCAACAACCCGGAGGCCTGCCAGGCCATGGGCCTCCGTGGATTCAAAAAATCCTCAAGCCTCTTTTCATTTTCCAAATCTGTGGATAGACTTCAAAGCATGCTGTCGGAACTTGCGGGAGCTGCTCTCCGGCCCGTCCCTGGTGGCATGTAATCATGCGCAAGCAACCACCACCGGACTTTACGATCGACTACTGGATCCGGAGTTCCACAGTTGGTGGGCGCCTTCGCCTTCGATTGAGGATGTTCCTCAAACTTTGGGTTTGGAAAACCGTGATTTTCCTGGCGCATGGACTCAAGCGGTTGCTTGATTTGATTGGCTCCGGAGCCGCCCTGATTTTTGCGTCCCCGATCTTTGCGATCACTGCGATTCTTATCAAACGTGAAGACGGAGGCCCCATTTTTTTCAAGCAGATGCGGGTTGGGAATCACGGCAAACTTTTTCCCATGTGGAAATTCCGTTCGATGGTGACCAATGCGGAAGAGGTCAAAGCCAAATTGGCGGCACAAAATGAAATGCAGGGAGGGGTAATTTTCAAAATGAAGGACGATCCCCGCGTGACGAGGGTCGGGCGTTTTATCCGCAAATATTCCATTGATGAATTGCCACAATTTTGGAATGTGTTTGTTGGGGAGATGTCCCTTGTGGGGCCCCGCCCGCCGGTGCCCAAAGAGGTGGCTGAATACTCGGCAGAGGACCGTCAGCGCCTGCTCGCCAAGCCGGGCATCACGTGTTTGTGGCAGGTGAGCGGCCGCAGCGAAATTGATTTTGCGGGTCAGGTTCAATTGGATCTGGCTTACATCCGATCGAGCAGTGTGTGGACGGATTTGAAGCTTCTCTTTCTGACAATCCCCGCCGTTTTGCTTGGCAAAGGAGCCTACTGATGAATCCGGCCCCATGGAACCTGATTGCGCCGGACCTTGCATCTCTGGACACCATCTGGCGCTCGCCTTTGCCTTTTGTGCTCTGGCCGGTTTGTGAGAAGCCCCTGCTTGCGTATTGGTTGGATGAGGCCGTGCGCCGGGGCATCCCCTCGGTCCGCATTGAGGCCGTGGACCGGCCCCATCTCCTTCGCGGGTGGCTGGATCAGCGCGACCTGTGGTCACGAACAGTGGAAATCAAAACCACTCCCGAAACCGGCGGCGGGTATGAATCAATCACCATCGACCATCTGCCAAGTCAGGCCGGAGTCGCAAAGATTGAGTCGCCTTTGGCCTTGCTTGGCCGTTGGCTGGAGCTCCAGCACGAGGCCATTCGTTGCCGGAAGACCGGGATGGTTCATTTGGATCAGGAAATTGAACCCGGAGTTTGGGTTGCACCCGGAGTTCGGATCGCGGAGAAGGTGACTTTTTCGGCACCATGTTGGATTGGCAGTTATGCCCGAATTGGTTCGAACTGCCACTTGGGGCCCGGGGCCTTTGTGGGAGACGGGTCTTTTTTGGATGAGGACGTTGAAGTGGAGGATTCCATCGTGTGTGCGGACACGTATATGGGATCGCACACCAGCCTCAAAAACATGGCGGCGCAGGGAGGTTTGCTTTTGGATTTGAAAAAGGGGGTGGCTGTTGAGGTGGCTGATTCCTTTGTGATCGGGGCAACAAGCAGCGCGGGCCCTTCATTAGTTTCGCGCGCGGTGGCGTATGTGTTGGGGCCCATTCTTTGTGCTCTGGCTGGCATTGCGGCCCGAGGCAGACCCGCGGAAGAATTGCCTGTGCGGATTGGCAGGGACCGCGGGATTGTGCTGAGAAACTACCCGGGTGGTCCGCTCTGTTTGCGGCGCGCTGGATGGATCCGGTATGTGGCCGATGGCACAATGCGTTGGGTGGGAATTCTGCCGCGCACCTCAGCTGATTGGGACGCTCTTCCCCCTGATGTCCGGTCTGCCCTGGAGCGCGCGCCGGTTGGGGTCTTTGCGCTTTCGGATCTTTATCAGTGCCATTCTCCTTCCGAAGCCGATGAGTGGACCCATGCGTTGTTTCAGGCGGGAGCAGCGAATGGTGCCGGCAACAAGCTTGCCCGAAACGCCCTTCTCAAAATCGCCCTCACAAAACCAACATTATGATGAAGTGTGGGATCAGTTGCTGCTTGGATGTCGAGAAACCGGAATTTTCCGATGTGACCGCCTGCGTTGTCCGGCTGACGGGCTTTCTCAAAGATCACGGGATTTCCGATCCTTCATTTCTCGGAGCCTTCGAGCAAGCCGCCGTCGAGGCAATGAACAACGCGGTCGAGCATGGATGCGCCGCAGGCCGTGGGAACTTTTTTCGGGTTTCCATGCACATGCAGCCGGAACTTGTGGAATTGCGGGTCTTGGATCCTTCGGATTTCAAAGGATGGGACGGTCCCCCGGTGCTGCCCGAAGATCCGTTCGCAGAGGGGGGCCGGGGCCATTTTTTGATGGCCCAATTGACGGACGAAATTTTGCACGAATATGAAGAGGGACGCCATGTGCTCGTGCTGCGGAAGAGATTCCCGGCGGGTCCATGGGAATATGTGCCGGGTCAGTCGGATCAGGTGCTTTCTGAGATGACCGATGAGTTGGTTGCGAGTTACGAAATGATCAGCACGCTGCTTGGATTGGGCGAGTGGCTTGCGACAGCCCCCGATCTCAATGCCTTTGCGGAGGGAGCACTTGCGCGTCTCTGCGAAGTGACCGGCGCGGAACTGGCCTATGTTCGTTTTGAAGAAAATGGAGATCTCGTCAATATTCAGCAGTGGGGTCAATGTTTGGCGGAGCCTCCCAGGGCGGTTTCCGTAATTGCCGGCGGACTTGAAGCCGACGTCTTTTTAACCGGGAATGAGATCACGCTTCCGGCGGGATTTTCGCTTCCTCCAGGGGATGCCCTCACCGGGTTGTTTCACTCAGGATTTGTGGCCCCGGTTCTTTTCAAAGATGAGAGACGGGGGATTCTTCTGATTGGAAAGACCTCTGCGGGTTCCTTTTTTGATGCAGGAAAACTGAAGATCGCGAGGATGGTGGCCGAATACCTCGGCATTGTTTTGATGGTGAGCGAGCTTCAGAAACGGAGATCCTTCGAAGATCGTGCGTTGCGGGATTTGGAAATTGCCTCCCAGATTCAGATGTCGCTGATGCCCGCCGAGTTTTCCTCATTTCAAGGATTGGATATCGCGGGAACCTGCCGCCCGGCCATGCAGGCCGGAGGGGACTATTTTGATGTGCTGGCATTGCCCGATGGGTCGGCGCTCTGTGTGATTGCCGATGTGATGGGCAAAGGTCTTCCGGCAGCTCTTCTGGCAACCATGTTGCGGACAAATCTGCGGGCCGTGGTTGTCACCGGAAAAAGTGATCCCGGGGACATTCTGCACATGATCAACAATTTGATGTGCCGGGACCTCATCCAACTGGAAATGTTTATCACGATGGCCTGCGTTTGGATTTCCCCGGAACGTGACCGGTTGTGTCATGCCTGTGCCGGCCACCTCCTTCCACTGCACCAAAAAGCGGGCAATCCGCCGGTCATCGAGGAGGTTCGGGGCGGCGGCATGCCCATTGGAATTTTTGCCGACGGGCATTATCCACCAGAAGTTTGCGAGCTGAACCCCGGGGACCGCGTGTTACTTTACACGGATGGCATTGTCGAGGCCAGTGACCCCGCAAGCGCTTTCTTCGATGTGGCCCGTGTGAAAGAGAGCCTTGATCAATCCTTTTCAAAAAACTCACAGGCCTCCCTGAACACCCTGCTATCGGAGGTGGAAAAATTTACCGAAGGAGCACCTCCCTCCGATGACCGCACCGCACTCCTCATTTCCAGACCCCATTGATCCCATGACAAAAACCATTCTCCTCGTTGACGATCAGGAACTCATGATTCGCATTGTTCAGGCGGCGCTTCGCCCGCTCGGGGCTCAACTCCCCAGCGCAAAAAGCGGTCAGGAAGCCGTTCGGTATTTGGAAAATAATCCGCCTCCTGATGGTATGGTGCTTGATGTTTCCATGCCGGGTCAGGATGGAGTCGAAACGTTGCGGCAAATCCGGCAACTGCCATCGGGTTCAGAGATTCCGGTCATTATGCTCACGGCCCGCGACCAGACGTTGATCCGCAAAGAGGCGGAAGGGTTGCAGGTTTTTGATTTTATCACCAAGCCATTCAGTCCGAATTCGCTGCAGCAAACCGTCAAACGCATGGTGGGAATGATCTGAAGCCGGCGTTTCGTGGGGCTGCCTCAAGTGTTCTGAACTCCAAGCCAACTTCCTTGAAATGGATTACCTAGTTTTCATCACAGCCCTTCTGCTGACATTGGCAGGCTGTGTGATGTTCCGGACCTCCTCGCGAAAACTGGGAGTCATGCCAGTCAGCCTTGGCCTTGCGATGCTGGCGTTGGCCTTGCTGCAAATCTGGCCATTGATTTGGCTGCAACATGTGGACGCGGCTGCCCTGCAGAGCACGTATGCGGCCCTTGAACTCCTTGCGATGCTCCTTCTGGTTTATTCCGCTTGGTCGCTTCGGAAAAAATCCCACACGATCTTGATCTGCTTTATCGCGATCACATTTGGCCTGTGCGTTTTTATTGTTGGCGGGCCATCGTGGATTTCCAAGGTGTTCTGGCCTTTGGGTGGAATTCTGACGGCGATTCTTCTTTTTCTGGAAAGCCGTCAAAAGAAGGGAGACTTCCGGCACGCCCTGCAATTCATGACCCTTGGAGCGGCGTTGATGTCACAGTTGGTTTCTCCCCTGGTCGCGTTTGAGATTTCCTGGGCTCATGTCACGACAGGCAATCTGATTGCCATGCAGCAGATACGAATTTTCTTCGGGGCGGCGTGTTGGTTGATCGGGGCAGTTTTGTGGTATCGGGCGGCGGTTTGGAGGTCCCTGCCATTTCGCCCGAGGTCCTCTGGCGAACGTCAGATTTCGATCAGTGGTGTGTTGCTCCTCCTCTTTCTTGGCCTGCTTATCATTGGCTGGCCGGCCCTTGAAGCTTTGAGTAGTCGAATCGACGAACATCGCCGGAATGAACTCATCCAGCAAACGCGGCTGGCAGTTTTCTCTTTTGACGATTTTTCCCGGCCCACCCTCAAGGGAAATGCAGAAGAAATCAGCGATCCGCAATACCTTGCTCTGAAAAAAGAACTTCGAGCGCTTGCCAAAATTGGTGACTATTCCTTCGCATATTTGTTGTTTCAAAGAGGGGAGGATCTCATCTTTTTGGCCGACTCCGCAAAACCGGGTTCCGAGGAGGAATCGGTCATTGGGGATGTCTGGGTGTCCTCACCAGCCGGGTTGCGATCGGTTTTAAAAGATAAGGATTCTCTATCAGCAGGTGCAATCACATACGGGCCCTACACAGATGAGTGGGGCACATGGGTCACTGGAATTTCTGAGCTGAGCGGTTGGGAAATCGGCGGCTCCCAAGTTTACCTCGCTGTGGACCGTTCCGCTCAGACGTGGCAAACGTCCCTCTTGCGGACTCGTCAGGCCGGGATGGGCATGCTTTCCATTCTCACGCTGATTGTCTTTATCTCTTTTGTTCTGCACCGGACAAGCCTGGAGGCCAAATGGCGCATTGGGCAGTCCGAGGAGCGTTTGCGCATGGCATTGCGAGGTGCCAATCTTGCTGCGTGGGAATACCGGCCTTCCACCGGGGCGTTTCATTTGGAGGAAGAATGGAAGGGGATTCTTTGCCGGGAAACTTTTGAAAGCGAAATGAGCGCGGAAGAATTTCTGGAATGGATTCACCCGGGCGACCGTGCCATTTTCATGGAAACTTGGCAGAAGCTTGCAACCGGAAACCTCTCAGACATTGAGATGGAGCTTCGATTTCTGAGTGGGTCCGGGGAATTGCAGTTTCTCTCGCTGAGGGGAAGAGTATTGGGCAAAGATGCCGATTCGATTCCGGTGTTGATTTCCGGCACGGCGCAGGATGTGACGTCTTTTCACAAAGAGAGAGAAACCCTGAGGGTTCTGAGCGCAGCGCTGGATGCGGCAGCCAACGTGGTTGTGATCACAGATTCGGAGGGAGTGATCCAGTGGGTCAATCCCGCATTCACACGGGTGTCGGGCTACACCAGTGAGGAGGTGGTCGGCGCGAACCCGCGGGTGCTCAAATCGGGAGTGCATCCTCCGGAATTTTATCAGGCGCTTTGGGAGGAATTGGAGAAGGGCGATGCATGGAGCGGAGAGATAATCAACCGGCACAAGGACGGACACCTGTTTACCGAGGAGGCCACGATCACTCCGGTGATCGATGAATATCACAGGATCACGCACTACATCGCAGTCAAGCAGGACATCACGGCCCGCAAACGCAATGAAGAAGAGTTGGAGCGCAACCGCAAAGAACTGCGTCGGCTGGCTCTCGTAGCAGAAAACACAACCAATGCCGTGGTGATTACCGACACTGCGGGACGGATCCAATGGGTGAACCCCGGGTTTGGACGAATAACCGGGTATTCGCTTGATGAGGTTTTAGGAAAATTTCCGGGAAAAATCTTGCAGGGGCCGGAAAGTGATTCCGAAGTGCGTGCCCGCATGCGCGAGGCCGTGGCCTCGGGGGTTGGATTCAAAGAAATTCTCCTGAATTATGGAAAGGACCGCAATCCGTATTGGATCTCAATTGAATGTGTTCCGCTCAAGGAAACCGACGGAACGCACATTGGATTTATGGCCGTGGAGGAGGACATCACCGAGCGGGTTTTGGGTGAAGAAATGCTCGGGCGTCAGCGCACGAACCTTCAGCGAATTAATTCCACACTGCTGAAACTTGGTGATTCTTATGAGGGAAATCTTGAAGCCCTCACGCACCTCGCCGGAGAAATTTTTGATGCGGACTGCGCGCTTTACAACCGCCTTGATGGAGAAATCCTCAAGACCCTGGGACGCTACAAAGCCCCGCCGGAGCTTCCATTCCAGGATAATGCGAACGGACACCTGTGCTTTGATGTGATCAACAGCCTGAACGGCTTTCTCTGCATTCCAAATCTTCAGCAGTCTGATTACGGGAAAT
>JBGSVX010000570.1:0-1508 GCA_041752795.1 Terrimicrobiaceae bacterium | reverse complement strand
GAGAATCCGAGCTCGTGCGGTAGAGGGTTTGTTTGATGGCCAGCACATGCGGGTCCTCGGCTGCCTGGGCCAGAAAGTCCACAACCGTCTGGAAGTTGTCGTAAGGGTGATGAAGCAGAATATCGCCTTTGCGGATGTGATAAAAAATATCCGCCTCCGCTTCCAGCGAGACCACGGTGTTTGCGCTGAGCCGTTTATAACGCAGGTCCGGACGATCGAGCTGGAGCGCGAGGGGCATCAACCGCACAAAATTCAATGGCCCATCAATTCGAAAAACATCCTCCTCCTCCAAATTAAAAATTTCCAGAAGCCTGGAAATGATCTCATCCGGGCAATCATTCTCGACTTCGAGCCGCACCGCCGCGCCCCGATTGACTTTCCGGAGTTCGGCTTCAATCGTGTGGAGAAGATTTTGGGCCTCCTCCTCATCGAAGTAGAGGTTGCTGTTTCTGGTGATGCGAAACAGGTGGGCACCTTTGACCCTTACTCCGCGAAAAAGGCTCTCCACGTGGTTCTGAATGATATGGCCAAGAAACACAAAATCGTCGCCCTTGCGCTTTTCATGAAAGGGAACCACGCGGGGCAAAATCCTCGGGACCTGAACGATGGCAATGTCCGCATTCAGATTCTCGCCCTCCAACTCCACGATCACATTCAAACTTTTGTTCAGCAGTTGGGGAAACGGATGGGCGGGGTCAATCGCCAACGGCGTCAGAACCGGGTGAATGCTGCGATGATAAAATTCTTCAAAGTGTTCGCGTTCGCTGACCGGAACATTCGGATAATTGTGGAAGTGGATGTGTTCCGCTTCGAGTTTGGGTTTCAGGCTGGTCCGCCAGCACGCGTATTGATCGTCCACCATGCGACGAACACGGGAACTGATCGCATCCAGAGCCTCGGCGGCGGTGAGTCCGTCCGGAGCCGTTTCGAAGACACCTGTCTGACGTTGCTGCTTGAGTCCCGCGACGCGCACTTCAAAAAACTCATCCAGATTCGAGCTGACAATTGAAAGAAATTTGAGGCGTTCGAGGAGCGGATTGGTTTCGTCGATGGCCTGATCAAGCACGCGCTGATTGAATTCCAACCAGCTCAGTTCGCGGTTGATATATAAAAGGGGATCCTCGTTTACCATGGGTTAGTATGGTGAATCCACAAGCTCCGAGGTCAAGGGGAGAATTCTGACAATCTCTCCATTTTGTCATAGGGACATCGTCCCCGATGTCCGGTCGTCCTATTTCTCAGAAGGCAGGAGTGGCCTCCACCAAGGGTCGTTCGCAAGAAACCAGAGCAGGGTTTCCCGGATGCCTTCCTGAAACGTGTGGCGGGGCGCGTATCCCAGTTCCGTGCGGGCTTTTCCGGTATCCACCGCATAGCGGCGATCATGACCTGCCCGGTCTTTCACGTAGGTGATCAGGCTGGAGGACGAAGTTCCCTTGGATGGAGGTGCTTCAGGATACCGGTTCTTCCACTCGGGATTGGCCGCAAATTCGGTATCCACCAACTCACAA
>JBGSVX010000569.1:0-2223 GCA_041752795.1 Terrimicrobiaceae bacterium | reverse complement strand
AAACCACCCATGAACATTCTCTGTGCCGGTTTGAATCACGAATACGCACCCGTGGAATTGCGGGAGAAGTTTGCCGTGAGCGCGCAGGACATGCCATCCGTTTTGGAGGCGGCGCGGTCGATTGATGGACTCGCGGGTGCCGTGGTGCTGTCCACATGCAACCGGGTGGAAATCTATGCAGCGAGCCTGTGCCCGGTGAAGGCCTCACAGGGTTTGTCCGAGTTGTTTTCCAAGCGGGCGGGAATCGAAGTGCCCATGTATCTGCATGACACACCCCGCAGTGTGCGTCACCTCTTTCGCGTGGCCAGTGGACTGGACTCCATGGTCATCGGTGAAACAGAAATTTTGGGTCAGGTCAAACAAGCCTACTCCGCCGCCTCGGATTGTGGCGCAACCAGCCGCCACCTTCACAAGCTGTTCCAACATGCCTTCCGGGTCGCCAAACATGTTCGCACGGAAACCCAAATCACACGGGGCTCGACCTCCGTCGGAGCCGTCGCCGTGGAACTCGCGGGCAAAATTTTTGGAGATTTGTCGGGGCGCCGGGTTATGATTCTTGGAGCCGGGGATACCAGCGAGCGCACCGCAAGAAGCCTTGTTTCGCGTGGCGTGCGCACGGTGATTGTTTCAAACCGGACCTTTGAACGCGCCGCCAAATTGGCTGCGGAAATCGGTGGCATGGCCATTCATTTTGACAACTGGCATAACACTTTTCCCGATGTGGACATACTCATTTGCTCCACCGCGGCTCCGCATTTTATCATCACTCCGGAAACCCTGGAGCCCATGATGCGGGCACGTGGGGGACGTCCGCTTTTTGTGATTGATCTTGCGGTTCCTCGGGACGCCGATCCAGCCATCAATTCCATCGATGGGGTTTTTCTTTACGATATTGACTCGCTGGAGGACATCGTGAGTCAGACCCTCGACATCCGTCGCGGCGAACTTGAACGCTGCGAACTCATGATCAGCGACCACGTCCGCTCCTTCGTTGGATGGCTGAGAAATCACTACCAGATGCGGCCATGATATCTCACCGGGCCGCTTGCTTTTTATGAAATCATTTATTTTGGGCACCCGCGGCAGTGCGCTGGCTTTGGCACAGGCGGAGATCGTGCGGGCACTGCTTGGGAAAGCGATTCCCGGCCTGACGATTGAAACCAAAATCATTCGAACGATTGGTGATGACCGCCTGGACATTGACCTCACGAATCCGGGGGCCTTGGACAAGGGACTTTTCACCAAGCAGTTGGAAGACGCCTTGCTGAGCGGCGAAATTGATGCGGCGGTTCACAGTTTGAAAGATCTGCCTGTGGAATTGCCTCCCGGCCTGGTCCTTGGTGCGATCACCGAACGCGCAGACGCCTCCGATGTCCTGATTTCCAAACATCCCGGCGGGCTTGCCGGCCTGCCACCAGGTGCCACGGTGGCCACATCCAGTGTGCGTCGTGAAAAATTGCTGAAGCACCTTCGCCGCGATGTGAAGATCGCAGCCATTCGGGGCAATGTGCCGACACGCCTGCGCAAACTCACGGAGGAGGCCGCA
Organism: Terrimicrobiaceae bacterium; assembly: GCA_041752795.1. Taxonomy (GTDB): domain Bacteria; phylum Verrucomicrobiota; class Verrucomicrobiia; order Chthoniobacterales; family Terrimicrobiaceae; genus JAJTZA01. The sequence continues at coordinate 677 of JBGSVX010000569.1, read as the reverse complement.
TGGGACGGGCTTGTTTTGGCCAAAGCGGGTTTGGACCGACTCGGGACTGACATCGTCCCCGAGGGTCTGCATATCACCGTCGAGCCCGAGATGCTGCCAGCTCCGGGTCAGGGCGCGCTGGGTTTGGAATGCCGCAGCGATGATCCCGAGATCCTCTCGGTGCTCGCAAAAATTCATCATGACCCCACCGCACGGTGTGTTCACGCCGAGCGACGAATGCTGCAAGCACTTGGCGGCGGGTGCGCGGTTCCGCTCGCAGCGCATGCCACCTTGTTTGAGGGGGAAGTCGTTTTGCGCTCCATCTATTTTGGTGAGCCGGCATGAAGATTTCCGCGATTTTTTTTGACCGGCCCCAGGAACCTGCTCCCGCATGGGCCAAAGTGGTTCTGGGCTTTGCAGGATTTGTTCTTCTCAGCCTCCTTTGCTGGCTGTTCCTGGCAGGCACCACCAAAAATTGGGATGCCGTCTGGGGATATCGGGTGGTGTTTTGGAAAGGATGGCTGCTCACTGTTCAACTCTCGGCGGCCGCCCTTGTGTTGAGTTTGCTGATTGGAACCGCCGCCGCTCTGGCCCGAAGGTCAGCGTTTCTGCCACTGCGAGGTCTCGCCACCCTCTACGTGGAAATTGTTCGTGGAATGCCACTGCTGGCACTTCTTTTCTTTCTGTTTTATGTGATC
>JBGSVX010000568.1:0-2322 GCA_041752795.1 Terrimicrobiaceae bacterium | reverse complement strand
CCCATTCCTCAGCGGACTCTATGATGGAATGATGGGCTCCAACCGCAGCGAAGGAATCCGGGTGCCACAAGCTCTCAACCCCCAGAAAAAACGTCGCAAAGGACCACGGGTAAAAAATGCTCCGCCACCCTCGGTGGATATCCACCCGTACGAACTCGGCATCTCCCTTGGCCGGCACATCGCCATGAAAGTCGCACCCCTCGCCCTCACCGCCGAACTCCGCCGCATCCTGCAATCCGGCAACGGGTCAGAATCTTAAATCCCTGCGGACTCCACGCGCTTTTTTCTGGCCGACATGAGTTCTGCACGATTGACCGCATTCACGTAAGCGCGGGCACTGGCTTCAATGACGTCCGTGCTGGCTCCTTTGCCGGTGATGAGCTGGCCATTTCCAAAATCTACTTTGAGCGTCACTTCGCCGAGGGAATCCCGGCCTTGGGTCACTGCCTCCACCCGGTATTCGCACAGGTGGCCATGCGTGTTTGCAATGCGGTCAATCGTTTGCATGGCGGCGTCTGCCGCGCCGTTTCCCGGGCTGGAGTCCTGATACGATTCTCCGCCACGCAGCAGCCGAACGGTTGCCGTGGGAACAGTAGTCGAGCCACTGGTCACATGGATATAATCCAAGGTGTAGGCATCATCCGGCGAGGAAAGAGAGTCCTCCACCAACGCTCCCAAATCGTCATCATACACAAATTTTTTCTTATCCCCGATCTCCTTGAAGCGCTCGAAAACCGAAGCAATCTGCTGATCGGGCAAATCAAATCCCAGATGTTTCAGACGGGCGACCATGGCATGACGTCCGCTGTGTTTGGTGAGGGGCAATTCGGTGCCCCCCCAGCCCACTTCCTGCGGGTCCATGATTTCGTAGGTTTCGCGCTTTTTCAGGATGCCGTCCTGATGAATCCCCGAACTGTGTGCAAACGCATTTTCTCCGACGATGGCCTTGCTGCGGGCAACATGCAGACCGCTCATGCGGCTCACAATGCGCGAGGTCTTCAGGATTTCCCGCGTGGTCAAATCGGTATGCAAACCACCATAAAAATCCTGACGGGTTTTGATGGCCATGACCACTTCCTCCAGAGCGCAATTTCCAGCGCGTTCCCCAATGCCATTAAACGTGCCTTCGATTTGCCGGGCTCCCGCATGCACGGCAGCCAGAGAGTTGGCGACTGCCAAGCCCAGATCGTCGTGACAATGCACGCTGATCACGGCATCTCCGATGTTTTTGACATTCGAAACCAAATAGCGGATCAACTCCGCAAATTGCTCCGGGACGGCAAAACCCACCGTGTCAGGGATGTTCACGGTCGTCGCGCCGGCCTCAATGGCCGTTTGCACAACTTCTGCCAGAAAATCCGGCTCAGTTCGGGACGCGTCCTCGGGGGAGAATTCCACATCACGCACAGCCGCCCGTGCCCGTTGGACTCCTTCCCTCGCCAGACGCAGGATTTCCTCACGTGCTTTTTTCAGCTTGTGCTCGCGGTGAATCGCCGACGTCGCCAGAAAAACATGAACCCGGCCACGGTCTCCCGCTGGTTTCACGGCAGCCGCCGCCGCATCAATGTCCCCATTCACGCATCGCGCCAGCCCGCAAATAATCGGACCACGGATTTCCGTGGCAATCGTCTGCACCGCTTCAAAGTCCCCATCGCTGATCACCGGAAACCCGGCTTCAATCACATCCACGTTCGCGCGGGCGAGTTGACGCGCCACTTCCATCTTTTCCCTCAGGTTCATGCTCGCACCGGGGCATTGCTCCCCATCACGCAGCGTCGTATCGAAAATAATCACTTTGTCGGACATAATTTTTAAATAGGTTTGCTCGGCGAAATTCAAACGGGGTTCACGGCCACCAGCCGCGTCCGCACGATGCGCAGCAAGGGTCCGTTAAGGAAATAGGGGAAGAAGTCGACCCGGGAGAATCCCAAGACGACTGATACGGCCAACTCGATGAAGCACCGAATTCATGGAGGCTCTGATTAACATTGCAACTGGCACACTAAACAAAATTTCCCGCGACGCAACCCAAATGCAGTCACAAAAATCCCCGCTCGCACTGGGACGCGCACGGTGGTAAGTCTCCCTGATGCCCGAAGTCTTTTCCTCAGCCGACCTGATTGGTCGTCCCGAAATTTTCCGAAACCTTGAGCCGCCAGCAATGCTGGGGGTTTTTGGCGATCCGGTGGAGCATTCCCTCTCCCCGGGGTTTCAGACGGCCGCTCTGCAGGCAGCTGGCATGAAGGGTCAGTATGTTCGCATTCGGGCTTCGACTGATGAATTCCCTGGGGCTCTGAGGGCCATTGTGGGGGCAGGTTTTGC
>JBGSVX010000567.1:0-3880 GCA_041752795.1 Terrimicrobiaceae bacterium | reverse complement strand
AACGAAAAAGAAAACCCAGCGGATCGAAAATTGAATTGCCTTGAATTGCGTGAGGGATTTTCCGGCCGGCTGCCGCGACTCTGGATTGTTGAGCTACCCGAACTCTGAGTCATGATTGCATTTCTTAAAAATGGGGTGCAGGCAATTTTTGTCTACCTCGGGCAGATTGCCATGCTTTCGTGGGAGACGCTTCGTTCCATTGCAACAGGGAGAATTCGCTGGAAGCTGGTTTTTGAACAGATTGCGGAAATTGGCTACGGCTCCCAGCTTGTGGTCATTGTTACCGGTGCCTTTACCGGGGCGGTTTTCACGGCCCAAGCCTACTTCCAATTTGCGAGTCTGAACATGGAGACGGCGGTCGGGCCGGTGGTCACGCTTTCCATGTTTCGGGAGCTTGGACCCGCGCTTACAGGCTTGATGGTGGCCGGAAGGGTCGGGGCGGCGATGAGTGCCGAGATTGGCACCATGAAAGTGACCCAGCAGATTGATGCTCTGCGGGCCTTGGCTGTTCATCCAGTGGATTACCTCGTTGTGCCACGGGCCATCGCCATGTTTTTTTCCATGCCTCTCCTTGTGGTTGAATGTGTGGGATGCGGCGTGCTGGCTTCGTATTACGTTGCCGTGAAAATTTTGAATGTGGATGGGGCCTACTTCATGGCCAACATTATCAAATTCACCGATGCCAGCGACATTGCCATGTCTCTGATCAAAGGCTTCTTTTTTGCAGGCGTGATCGTTTTTATCAGTTGCCGCGAAGGACTGCATGCCAAGGATGGAGCGGTGGGTGTCGGCCGTGCAACCACGGAGAGTGTCGTCATTGGCTCCCTCGCGATCCTCATCCTGAACTTTTTTCTCACGATGTTTCTCAACATTCTCTTTCCTGCGGGTCAGCGATGAAGTCTCCCTCTCCGCTCATTGAAGTCACCGACCTCCGAACCTCCATCGGAAATCAGGAAATCCTGCGGGGCTTCTCTCTCGATGTCCGCCGTGGCGAAACGATGGTGCTCCTTGGCAAAAGCGGTGGCGGCAAAAGCGTGTTCCTGCGTCACTTGATCGGCCTCATGAAACCTTCTTCGGGTCAGATTCTCTTTGAAGACCGGGACATCGTCGGACTCAGTGAACGCGCCCTCGAACCGGTGCGCAGAAAAATTGGCATGTTGTTTCAGGATGGTGCCCTGTTTGATTCCATGACCGTTTTTCAGAATGTGGCCTTTCCCTTGGTGGAACGTGGGGAGCGCAATGAAAAAGTGTTGCGTCAGAGAGTGCATGAGTCACTTGGTTTGGTGAACATGGAAGGGCATGATAAAAAGATGCCCGTGAATTTGAGCGGTGGAATGCGCAAGCGTGTGGCCCTTGCGCGGGCAATTATCTGCACTCCTCAGGTGATCCTCTATGATGAACCCACGGCCGGATTGGATCCCATCGTCTCGGACAGCATCAATAAATTAATCCGCAGGTTGCAGAGTCAGTTAAATGTGACATCCATTGTGGTGACGCACGATATGACCAGTTGTTTTCACATTGCCGACCGCGTGGCCCTCTTGAACGAAGGGCGGCGGTATTTTCTTGGAACACCCGACGAACTGCGTGCCGTGCAGGATCCGGTGGTTCGGGATTTTGTGGACGGGCGTTCACGCGGAGACGAAGGTTAAAAATACTCACATGGAACACAAAGACAAACTGACCCAATTGCGGGTGGGCATATTTTTTGCTATCGGCCTCGCGGCGATTGCAACAATGGTTGTTTATTTTGGAAGGTTCGGAGACGGGCTTCGGAAATATTATGAAATCCGGGTCGAATATTCCAATGCCAGCGGGCTGTTAAAAGGAGCCAGCGTGCTTTTGGCTGGTGCCAAAGTCGGTGTGGTGAATTCCCCCCCCATAATCCTGCCCAACATGGATGGCGTTTATGTGATGCTCAAAATTTATGACAATGTGCAAATCCCCAGTGCCTCGGAATTTGCTATTGGTAGTTCTGGTTTGCTCGGGGATCGTTTCGTGCAAATCAACCTCAAAAAGGATGCCAAACAATCGGAGCCCATCAAACCGGGAGCCACCATTCGCGGCAAAAGCGAGTCAGGCGGATTCGGGGAACTGGCTGAGGGGGCCGGCGATGTAATGACCGAGGTCAAAGCCGCCATTCAAAATATCAATCGCGTGGCACAAAAGCTGGACTCCGAGATTTTGAATGACCAAACCGTCGAGGACCTCAAAAAAACGATGGCCAACCTCCAGCAAACGAGCGCGTCGTTTGCCGAAGCTTCTGGAAAAATTGATGCCGTGATTGCCGACGCAAAAAAGGCAATGGTTTCCGGAGATGAAACCCTGGTCACCGCGAAAGCGGCGGCGGAGGAATTTCGCAAGGCCATGAAAGATGTGCGAGCGCTGCTTGGCCAGGCAAAGCAGGGTCGTGGAGTGTTGGGGGCACTGCTCAGTGATCGGGAAATGGCGGACAACCTCAAAGCCCTCGTCGCAAACATGAAAAGTCACGGCATTCTTTGGTATCGGGATGCATCCAAGGGCAAACCTTCGGAGAACCGGTAAAAATTGTCCAGGAAGCCGTATGTTGTTTTAAGAAAAAATGCGGTGCGACTCGGATGTGTGTGTTTGGACCGCCCGATCCGCTTCCAATTCCCAAACGGCATTGGGGCTAATTGTAATCTTCGGCCCGTGTGCTCAGATTTTTGAGCAAGGCAATGCCGAACAAAGTCACTGCAAGAGCGAGTGCCCCAAGAATCAGAAAGCCCATGCGGTAGGAAATCTGATCGAACATCCAACCCGCTGCCAGAGGGCCTGCAGAGTTCGCTGCGACCATGCAAAAACCCAAAAGGGTGAAATGTCCTGCCCTGTGTTCAGGGGCGGGGATTCCTGCCGTGAGTGCATTCATCGCACCGGAAAATCCACTCCATGAGACGGCAGCGAGAGCGGTTGCTGCGAAGACCGTTGGAATTCCTGGAAATGCTGCCAGGGGAAAAAATCCCATCGCGGCAAGGGCCGGCCAGAGCAGCAAGGAATTTCTCGCGCCCCATCGGTCGGTGATCCAGCCAGCGATTGGACTAAGTCCGACCCTTGCAATAGCCGTACACATGGCGATCCATGCGGCCATGGTTGCAGCAAAGCCCAACTCTCGAAAAGCAAACACGGACGCAAAAACTGCCAATTGGGCCAATAGCGGTGAGATCATGCAGACGAGCAGGGTGACTTTCAAAAACTTGGTGTCAGCAAAAAAGGCTTTCATCATTTTCCTGCTCCATGGGTTGGGGGAGGCTTCGACGGGAGTGGGTGGTTCCTTGGCAAAGAGGATGCCAGTGTCTGCCAATTGACACAAAAACCAGGCCAGAATCAGCAGGGCTCCAAAGCCCTGGGGTTTCGGCAAAAATCCAAGCATCCATGCCGCAAGGGCTGCTCCGGCTATTCCTAGCAATCCGCCCAGAGCGGAGGTCGCTCCCGCAAGCCGTCCACGCAATCTCATGGGAATGCAGGCCGCAAAAAATTCCTGATTCGGGAGTCCACCAAAACCGGCGGCCACCTGACCTGCACACATTACCACCATGATGAAGAGAATCATGGTGGGACCATCGGTGGATGAGCCCATCCAGACGGCGAGTCCGATCAGGCCGATTGGCAGGAGGTAGAGGGAATCGGCAACGTAGAGATAAATCTTTTTGAACCGGAATCGCCGGGTGATCCATGGAGAAAGAAACATGCCCGGCAACGTGGCGATGAGCACACCCTGCACGATGCCGATCTGCACATTGCTTGCGCCGTAGTGAACAAGCAGCGGCTGAAGCACGACCAGCACTTCCGACCATCCAAGCGCAAACACCGAGCCAACCCACACAAGACAGGCAAAATTGCGGCGCACATTGCGCTCCTCCGA